>NZ_JBELLZ010000020.1:0-46056 GCF_042096255.1 Sphingomonas sp.
CGACCTCAGGAACCAGCTGAGTTCCAACCGCACCCAGGGCATCCCCAACATGATCGCCCTGATCCGCGAAACGGCGGCACGGTACGCGTAGGAGGCGCTAGCACTCCCCTCCCTGCAAGGGAGGGGTCGGGGGTGGGTGGAGGCCTGAAGACACGGCAGCACCGGCGCCAGGCTCATCCGTATCGCGAACACGCGACCTACCCCCAGCCCCTCCCTTGCAGGGAGGGAAGACCGTTGCTCCACCCACCAACTCCGCCCCCAGCGCTGCCACATTCGCCCCCGGCCGCACGATCCGCCATTCGCCCGGGCGCCGCGTGTCCACCAAAGTTACCGCGTCACGCGGGCATAGCCCCAGGCACTTGGTCTCCACCACGCCGTAGCGCGCGCGTCGCCCCTTGCCGAAGCCGTCCAGCTTGCGCAGCAGCTTGGCGAGCGGGGTGCGGCCCTTCTTGCCGAAGCCGCCACCTGCCTTCTTCGAACATTTGCCGCAGACCAGGAAGGCCGTCTCCCAGCCCGTCTTGGCCGGCTTCACGCGCACCTCACGCTGGCTTCCAGCTCCGCCGTTCCTCCGCGGTGCGCAGCACGTCCCACGCCGCCTGAATCGCGCGGAAGCGGTCGGCCGCGGCGGCATCGTCGGGCCGCACGTCCGGATGGTTGGCCTTGGCCAGCCGCCTCCACGCCGCGCGGACCTCCTCGAACGTCGCGTCCACCTCCACCTCCAGCACGCCCAGGGCGCGGATCTCGTCGCCGCTGCGGCTGCCGTCGCCTGGCCCCGCCCATTGCTGGTGGCGCGACTGGGTATAGGCGGACGCGCCCTGCTGTTCCTCCGCCTCGCGCCGGGCCGCCTCCTCGGCGGAGAGCCCGGCGAAGTAATCCCATCCGCGGTTATATTCGCCGGCGTGGGTCTGGCAGAAATACCAGCGCTCGGGGCTGTTGGGCGCCTTGGGCGCGGGGCAGTCGCCCGGCTCGGTGCAGCCTTCGCGATCGCACAAGCGAACGCGCGTGGCGCCGCGCTCGCTGCCATAGCCGCGCCAGCGTGGAAAACCCCAGTCGTTGGTTCGGGAAGGTCGGGCCATCGCGTCGCAGATAGGCGTTCCGCCGAGGGCTCTCAACGGCGGAAACACTTGCCCGCTGTTCCGTCTCCCGCCTGTTATAAAGTTTTGCTGCACCGCGCCAGAAAGCCGATCCGCCTCGACGCTCCCCTTGGCCATCCCTAGCTGTTGCTGAATTCTGGCGGAGCGTGTCCCGATGATGTCCCTTTTCAAATCCTGGCGACAGGACCTGCCAGCCTCGATCGTGGTCGCGCTGGTGGCGCTGCCCTTGTGTCTCGGCATCGCGCTCGCCTCGGGCGCACCGCTTTTCTCCGGGCTGATCGCGGGCATCGTCGGCGGCCTCATCGTCGGCGCGCTCTCGAAATCGTCGCTGTCGGTCGCTGGCCCCGCCGCAGGCCTCACCGTGATCGTGCTCGGCGCGATCGAGAGCCTGCCGAGCTATCAGGCCTTTCTTCTTGCGGTGGTACTCGCCGGCGCGATGCAGGTTGCCTTCGCTGCGACCCGCGCGGGCGTGCTCGCGGAGTTCGTGCCCTCTTCGGTGATCACCGGCATGCTCGCCGCGATCGGCCTGATCCTGATCCTCAAGCAAATTCCACACGCGGTCGGCTATGACGCCGACTACGAAGGCAGCTTCGAATTCTTCCAGCGCGACGGCCAGAACACCATCTCGGCGATCTTCAACACGCTCAGCAGCAGCGTCTCGGCGGGCGCGGTGATCATCGCGGCGCTCAGCCTTCTCTTCCTGTTCTGGTGGGATGCCGCCAAGCCCAAGGAGGGACCGCTCCGCCTGCTTCCCGGCCCGCTGGTCGTGGTGGTGCTCGGCATCGGCCTGAATGCGCTGTTCGGCGCGGTGGCCCCCAGCCTGGCGATCAGGCCCAGCCACCTCGTCCAGGTGCCGGTGGCGAACAGCTTTGGAGAGTTCACCTCCTTCTTCTCGGTCCCGGACTTCTCGCAGATCGGCAATGGCGCGGTGTGGACGGCGGCGATCACGCTGGCGATCGTCGCCAGCCTCGAATCCCTGCTCAGCGTCAAGGCGGTGGACGAGCTCGATCCAAAGCGTCGCACCACGCCCAAGAACTGGGAATTGATGGCGCAGGGCGGCGGCAACTTCGTCTCCGGCATGATCGGCGGCCTGCCCGTCACCTCGGTGATCGTCCGCTCCTCGGCCAACGTCGATTCGGGCGCGGACAGCAAGCTGTCGTCGATCCTGCACGGCATCTGGCTGCTGCTGAGCGTGCTGCTGATCCCGGTGGTGCTGAACCTGATCCCGCTCTCCGCGCTCGCCGCGGTGCTGATCGCCACCGGCTACAAGCTGACCAAGCCCAAGCTGTTCCTCGATCGATGGAAGCAGGGCTGGACGCAGTTCGTGCCCTTCGTGGCGACCGTCGCGGCGATCCTGTTCACCGACCTGCTGATCGGCATCGTCATCGGGCTCGGCATCGGCTTCGTCTTCGTGGTGGCGCGCAACTTCCGCACCGCAATCACCTTCGCCTGCGACGGCGAGGACTGCCTGATCCGCGCCCGCCGCAACCTGTACTTCATCCACAAGTACGAGCTGCAACGGGAGCTTGGCCGGGTGCCGGACAACAGCAACCTGCTGATCGACCTGTCCTCCACCAACTATGTCGATCTCGACAATATCGAGATCATCAACGCCTTCATCAAAGGCGCGGCCTACCGCAACATCAACGTCGTCGTGCGCGGCGACATCGCGCGGCGCAGCGCCCCGCTGGTCAAGGCGCCGCTCACCGAGGTGGTCTACGCATGAAGGAATCGAAGCAGCTCCTCCTCGCCAACAAGGCGTGGGCGGCCGAACTCACTGACGACGATCCCCAGTTCTTCCGTCGTCAGGCGGCAGGACAGAAGCCGGAATTCCTGTGGATCGGCTGTTCGGACAGCCGCGTCAGCCCCGAGCAGAAGACCCAGTCGCTGCCCGGCCGGATGTTCATCCACCGCAACATCGCCAATCTCGTCTGCCCCGAGGACCTCAACCTGATGAGCGTCCTGCAATATGCGGTGGACGTGCTGGAGGTGCCCAACATCATCGTCTGCGGCCATTATGGCTGCGGCGGGATCAAGGCGACGCTCGACGGCGGCGTCACCGGGCCGGTCGACCGCTGGCTGGACCGCGCGCGCGACGTGCTGGCGGACCACCGCGACGAGATCGAGGCCCAGTCGACGCCCGAGGCCAAGGTCAACCGCCTGGTCGAGGTCAACGTCCGCGATCAGCTGGTCAAGCTCGCCCGCACGGACACGGTCCAGGCGGCCTTCGCCGCTGGCCGGAACCTTACGTTGCACGGCTGGGTCTATGACATTCGCGACGGCCTGCTCAAGCCGCTGATGAAGATCAACCGCACCACCGACCTTGCCGACATCGCGCGGCCGGAGCGCGTGTTGCTCACCACGGAGGAGCTGGAAGCGGAGGTCGCCTGAGGCGCTGCCCTCCGCCCGCCTCCCCTCCGTTCGTGCTGAGTGAAGTCGAAGCATATCCCTGAAATCCGCCCGGCGCCGAGCCCGCCGCGCGCGTGAGTCGCGCGTCGTCGGTCCTCGCTGGCGGAGGCCGACCGTGCTTTCGTGCGAGCCGCCGATCAGCGCCGCTGATCGGCTCACGAAAGCGCCAGAGGGCCTGTAAGCCGGGTTCTGTCCACCCCTTGCGGGGATAGGCGACCATTCCTCTCGGCGTGCCGTTGCCGACACGCTCCAGCAACCAACCCGGGCGACGGGCCGGAACAAGGCCCATATGCCGCCCCTATTCGGTCTTGCTCCCGGTGGGGTTTGCCGTGCCGCGGCCGTTACCGGCGCGCGCGGTGCGCTCTTGCCGCACCCTTTCACCGTGGCGGGGCCGAAGCCTTCGCCGTCTGCTCTCTGTGGCACTGTCCCTAACCCGGGGCGAACCCCGGGCCGGCGGGCGTTACCCGCCACCGCTGTTCCGTGGAGCCCGGACTTTCCTCGGCATGCATCGCTGCATGACGCGGCCGCCCGGCCCTCTGGCGGCGCCTCGATAGCGAACTCGCCTGCGCTGGGGAAGCGGAAGCCGCCGCTTCCCCAGCGTCCCCATCAGGTCAGCGCGCCGCCATCCACCGTCAGCGTTGTGCCCGTGATCTGCCGCGCAGCGGGAGAGGCCAGGAACGCCACCGCGGCGGCGACATCCTCCGGCTGGCCATAGCGGCCGAGCGGGATCAGCGCGCGCTGGAACGCGGCGGTTTCGCCATCCTCCGGGTTCATGTCGGTGTTGGTCGACCCGGGCTGGACCAGGTTCACCGTGATGTCGCGCGGCCCGAGTTCCTGCGCCAGCCCGCGGGTGAAGGACTGCAATGCCGATTTGGTCATGTAATAGACCGTGCCGGGGGCGCCCACGATGCGCTCCGCTCCGGCAGAGCCGATGTTGATCACGCGGGCGCCCTGCCCCAGATGCGGGATCGCCGCCTTCGCCGCCAGGATCGGTCCACGCACATTGACCGCCAACAAGGCGTCGATGTCCTCGACCGCGAAGTCCGCGATGGGGCTGTAGCGCGCGATGGCGGCATTGTTGATCAAGATATCCAGCCCGCCGAGCGCCGCGACGGTCTCGTCCACCGAGCGCCGGATCGCCGCCGGGTCGGCGCTGTCGGCCTGGATCGCGACAGCCTTGCTACCCTTCGCCTCGATCTCCTGCACCAGCCGCGCCGCCTGTCCGGCCGATCGTTCAAAGGTGATCGCGACATCTGCCCCTTTGTCGGCGAGCGCGACCGCAATGGCGGCTCCGATACCGCGTGCGGCTCCGGTCACGAGCGCACGCTTCCCTGCCAATTCCTGCATGGGACGACCTTTCTGTGTGGATTGATACAGAATAGATGTGCGCGTTGTACCCCGACGTCAATGAATTTATATATCGATCGATGAAGAAAGGCAGCGCCACAGCATCCGGCACCCAGGCGTGCAGCGCGGTGCGCCGCGGCCGACCTCGGGCGTTCGATCGCGAGGCGGCGCTTTCGGCCGCGATGGACCTCTTCTGGCAGAAGGGCTTCACCGCCACGTCGATGTGTGATCTCACCACCGCGATGGGTATCGGTTCACCCAGCCTGTACGCGGCCTTCGGCTCCAAGGAGGCCCTCTATGCCGAGGCGCTCGCGCATTATGCGCGCACCAACCAGTCGGTGGTGTGGGACGGTTTCTTCGCGGCGCCTACCGCGCGGGACGCGGTGGCGGCGTTCCTGAACGACACCGCCTTGGGGCTCGGCCAGGCCGCCCGCGGCTGCATGGTAACCTTGTCGGCGGTCGGCGCCGAAGGTCATGCCGGATTGGGCGAACTGGTCGCCACCGCGCGGCGGGACACGCTGCACCGGCTGGAGGAGCGTTTCGCGCGCGCGCAGGCGAGCGGGGAGATCCCGCCTTCCATCGACATCCACGGCCTCGCGCGGTTCGTGCAGGCGGTGCAGGGCGGCATGTCGCTGCTCGCCCGCGATGGCGCCAGTCACGACGACCTGCGCGCCGTCGCGGAGATCGCGCTATGCGGCTGGGATGCCCGGATCGCGAGCTGAGACCGGACGGCCTCAGTCATCCCCCTGCGGCTTGGGAAGCAGCAGCGCGAGCAGGATCATCCGGCATTCGGCATCCACCTCGCCGTCGACCAGCTCGGGACGGAAGCGGCGCTGGAACGCCATGATCGCGGACATCGGCTCGCGCACGTCATAGCCGAACCGCTCCAGCGCCAGCAGGAAGCCGCCCTCGCTCCAGTTCGGGTCCATCAGGTTCTTGGTCGGCCGCGGCAGCGCCAGTCGCAGCCGCGCCAGCTTGCCCCAGGGGAACAGCTCACCCGGATCGCGCTTGCGCGCCGGCGCCACGTCGGAATGGCCGACGATGTTGCCGCGGGTGATGCCGTGCCGCTGCTTGATCGCGTCCACCAGCCGGATCACCGCCTCGATCTGCTCGTCCGGGAACGGCCGATAGCCCCATTCATGCCCCGGATTGACGATCTCGATTCCCACCGAGACATCGTTCACATCCTCGAAGTGCCGCCAGTGTGAGCGGCCCGCGTGCCAGGCGCGCCTCGCCTCGTCGACCAGGCGCAGCACGGTGCCGTCCTCGGCGACGAGATAGTGACTCGACACCTTCGCCTCCGGGTCGCGCAGCCGCTCCAGAGCGGCCTCGCCGGTCTGCATGCCCGTGTAATGAAGCACGATCATCGAAACCGGCGCGGATCGCTCGTCATGGTTGGGCGAAGGCGCGTCGATGATGTCCATGGGGTCGTCCGGCAGTTGCCGCGCCCGCCTAGCGGCTCGGGGCTAAACCGCCAAGCGCAGGCAATCGCGTGGCGGCGCGTCGTCGGGCACCCGCTCGTACAATCCGCGGAAGCGCTGGCTGGGCCGGAAGCGTTCCGTCTGCCCGATCACGGTCTCGCCCGCGCCCAGCACCAGCAGCCCGCCGGGGGTTAGGGCGGCGGCGAGCTTCTCCAGCACTTGCGCACGGCGTGGCGCGGCCAGGTAGAAGAGCACGTTCCGGCACAAGACGGCGTCGAACTTGCCTGCGGGCGGCGCCTCGTCGACCAGATTGTGGCGACGAAAGGTGACGGCGCGGACAAGCTCGGGGCGCGCGACCCAGTCGCCACCTACACTGTCGAACCAGCGCATCATCCGGCGGACAGGCAAACCGCGCTGGATCTCGAACTGCGAGTAGCGGCCGGCGCGCGCACGCTCGAGCGCCGCGTTCGAGACGTCGGTGGCGATCAACTCCGGCATCGGCCCGCCCGCCTCCGCGAAGTGCATCGCCAGGCTGAGCGGTTCCTGGCCGGTCGAGCAGCCCGCAGACCAGATCCGCGCACGCGCCGAGCCGCGCTCCGCAACGGCGGTCTCGACCGCGCGCGCGGCATTCTCCACCACACCGGCATCGCGGAAGAAGGAGGTTTCCTGGTTGAGCAACGCGTCGATCACCCGCTCCGCCAGTCGCTGGCCATTGGTCTCCACGAGCCGCCAGACCAGCGCGTCGAGATCAGGCAGGTTCTCTGCCGCCAACAGGGGACGAAGGGCGGTGTCGATGCGCCAGGATCGATTGGCGGCAAGCTGTTGGCCAGTGCGCGCCTCCAGCAGCGAGGCGAGCACACCCAGCGCGTTCGGCGCCTCGGGAGACGTGCCAGGCATCACGCTACGCGCCGGTTCGGCAGCAACGCCGCGCCGATCGCCTCCGGCGGCAGCACCAGAGTGGCATCACCGGCCGAGAACACCGCCTTGGGCATCCCCCAGATGACGGAGCTCGCCTGATCCTGAACCATGATCGTACCACCCCGTTGCCTGATCTCGCGCGCGCCCGCTGAGCCGTCCCGCCCCATTCCGCTCAATACGATGCCCAGTGCGCCGGCCCCGAAAACCGCCGCGACCGAGGAGAACATCGGATCGACCGACGGAAGGCAGCCATTCGCCTGGGGTTCGTTCGAGAGGCGGACGACCACACGCCCGCCGTTGCGGGCGCAGATCAGATGCGCATCCCCCGGTGCGACCAGAATGGCCCCCTCCCGCAGCGATTCGCCATCGGTCGCGACGGTGCACGGCCGGCGCGCGAATACCGCAATCTGCGCGGCCAGGTGTCGACTGAACGCCAGCGGCAGATGCTGGGTGATGAGGATCGGCGTCCGCACTGCCGGGTCCAGCGCACCCAGCAGACGGGCGAGCGCGTGGATGCCGCCGGTGGAGGCACCGATCGCGATCACGTCAGCGGCGGTGGCAAGCCCGGCAGGAGCGACGCGCGCCACCTCGTGCGGTTCGCCGGAGTCCACCAGCCGTTCGAGCCGTGCGATCAGCGCCTCCGCGAAGCGCCCGAACGCGGCTCCCGACGGTGGCTTGACCAGCGTATCCGCGGCACCGCGCGCCAGGGCCTCGATCGTCGCGGAGCCGCCGACCTCGCAGGCCGAGCTGACCACCAACACGCGGGCACCCTGGGCGGCCGCCAGCAGATCGGGGAGCGCGGCAAGCCCGTGCACGCGCGGCATCTCCAGGTCCAGCAGGACCAGGCTCACTCTGGTGCCGCGCAAGATCTCCAGCGCGCGTGGTGCATCCGGCACCGCGGCGGCGACCGTGAAGCGACCGCTACCCTCGATGATGCGGGTCAGCACCGCCCGCGCGACCGCCGAATCGTCGACGATCAGAACGGAGGCGAGTGGCGCCTCTGTTACAGGCTGCGAGGCCATCCGGCTGGTCTCCCTGCCCGCCTCAGGCCACGCCGACGATCTGCAGCTTGCTCTCAAGCGTCTCGCGGTCGAACGGCTTCATGACATATTCGTCCGCACCCGCCTCGATGGCCGCGCGGATGTAGGCGGTGCCGTTCTCCGTCGTGCAGAAGACGACCTTCGGGCGGGAGGCGAGGCCCGCATCACCAAGCGCGCGCAGGAAGTCGATGCCGTTCATCACCGGCATGTTCCAGTCGAGCAGCACGACATCGGGCGTGTCCGTCCGGCAGCGATCCAGCGCCTCGCAGCCGTCACCCGCCTCTGTGACGCGGAACCCCAGCGCTTCGAGAATATGGCGGGCTACCTTGCGGATCACCTTGGAGTCATCGACGACGAGGCACGTCTTCATGGTTGTGCTTTCCGTTCCGTAGGATCGCAGGGACATGCACTGCGAGGAGTAAGAGACCGGTTAAAACGAGGCTCCCTGCGGAACGAGGCCGGCGAGCGAGATCGCCAGCATCGGCTCGCCCTCATGTTCGACAAGGCCGTGGGCAGCCGCGCTCCATGCGCCGTCCAGAGTCATTCCGTTGGCGAGCGGGGTCATCTCAAGATCGGCGATATCGTCCACCGCGTCGAACAGCATTGCATAGTCGTGGCCCTCCACCCTGGTCACGACGGCCCGGGGCGACCGCTGCGTCGTCGGCAGACCGAGCGCCGTCCAGGTGTCCACCACGGTGACCACCCTGCTGCGCAGCGCCGCGATTCCCACCACCGTCGCGGGCGCGCCCGGCGCGGGCACGACCGCGCCGATATCGATCACCGAATCGACCTCGGCCGCGTCGATCGCGAGCCCGCGGCCGCCGATCCGGGCAAGCAGGAACAGGGTCACCGTCGTCCTCCCACGTGCGAGGCGACCGCCGCCACAAGTCCGGCACGATCGTAGCAATAGACGCCGCGGTCCCGATCGCGGCTCAGGCGCACCAGCCGCTCCGCCGGCGGCGCCGCATCGTCCAGCGTCAGCACGACTTCTCCATGCGCATCGTCGCGCCGATATCCCGCCGCCTCCAGCGCGGGCGCCAGGAAGCTGGACATCCACTGCGCCTCAGCGCCCTCGAACCGGAACGTCGGCTTGGCCGCAGGAACCACCGCGGGCCGCTGGCCGAGGATCCAGAGCGGATCGAGCATCTCCACCGGCGCATCGGCGATGACCGTCACGCCCAGGATCGCGCCGGCGCCCAGCGCGGGAACCACCGCGTTGGTGAGCGGCACGATGTCCGAAGCGCCGCGAATGAGATAGCCGATCTCGCCCGCGGCATCGTGAAAGCGCAGTACCGCTGCTTGCCCGGTATCCGGCACCGGCCCGTTTGCGACCAACGGCACGGTGCGGCCGTCCACCACCATGCGCCACATCCCGGCGGTGGACACGACCTGTTCGGCCTGGACCCGATCAATCCGATCGACCGCCGCCAGCGCCACCGCGCGCCGCCGACCATCGAGATCGTCGAACACCAGGACCTCGGGCGCGGGCGCGGCCGGCGCGGGCGGCTCCTCTGCCTCCTCCTCGCGCCGGAACGACAGCCCCGCCCGTGCCGCCACGCCCGAACAGTCCAGCAGCAACATCGGGACGCCATTGTCCGGCAAGGTCTGGCCCGCATAGATGCCCGCGGACATGATCGCCGGCGCGGCCGGTTTGACCACCAGTTCCTCGGTGTCGAGGATCCCGTCCACGCCGATCGCAAAGGCACCACCCGGCACGTCCACGATCACCAGCATCGCCGGCAGGTTCTGCCGGTCCTGGCAACCGAGCACCCGGCCGAGATCGGCCAGCGGCATGCGGCGCTCCCGGACGGTGACGAGATGCTCGTCGCCGATTGCGTCAAGCCGGATCGCGCTGCCGCGTGACGCGACAATCTCCTCCACCGCCTGTCGCGGGATCGCGAACCGCTGGTCGCCCACCGAGACCACCACCGCCGACAGGATCGCCAGGGTCAGCGGCACCTCGATCGATACCGTGAGCCCGGCGCCCGGCCGGTTCTCCAGCGCGATGCGTCCGCCGATCTGCTCGACGTTCGCGCGCACCACGTCCATGCCGACGCCGCGCCCGGAAATGGAGGTCACGTCGTCGCGGCTGGTCAGCCCGGGCTCGAACACCAGATCGGCGCGCGCCTGCTCAGAAAGCGCGTGCAGCGTCGGCGCCCGCGCGGGATCCTGGCGCGACAGCTTGGCGACCAGCCGGTTCGTGTCGATGCCGCGCCCGTCGTCCGAAACCTCCACGATGATTCGGTTGCCGGACTGCCGCGCGCAGATCGCCAGCCTCCCCGTCTCACCCTTTCCGGCTGCGCGGCGCTCAGCGGGCGGCTCAATGCCGTGATCGATGGCATTGCGGATCATGTGAACCAGGGGATCGCGCATCATCTCGATCATCTCGCGATCGAGCTCCACGTCCGCGCCGTCGATCGAGAGCGCCACCATCTTGCCGGTCTGCGCCGCCAGGTCGCGCACCATCCGCGGAAGCGACGAAAACAGCGCCTCGATCCGCTGCATGCGCGTGCGGGTCACCGTGTCGCGCATGTCGGCGACGGTTGCGCTGAGCCGTCCCAGCGCCGATTCGAGCCCCGGATCGCCCGCCTCGTCGCGCAGCCGCCGCGCCAGTTCGTTGCGGGCGAGCACCATCTCGGACATGCCGCTCATCATGCGGTCGAGGAGATCGACCGAGAGGCGCACACTGCGGGTGGGGGCACGGGCGACCACGGCCTGCGGTGCGATGCCGACCGGCTGCGTCACGTCGACCCGCTCTTCCAGCGCATTGAGCAGCAGTTCCTCGCCCGAATCGTCAAGGCTGCTGCCCGCATCGATCGCCTCGACGATCTCGCCGATGCGATCGACGATGGCGAGCACCGCATCGACCAGCCGCCGATCGGGCTGGCGGTTCCCCGCGCGTACCGCGGCGAGCGCATCCTCGGCGGCATGGCTCAGCCGTTCGAGCCGCGGCAGGTCCAGAAAGCCGCAGCTGCCCTTCACCGTGTGGACGAAGCGGAAGATCGCATCGAGGCGACCACGATCACCCGGATCAGATTCCCATGCGACGATCTCCCCCGAGAGCGCTTCCAGCGTCTCGCGGGTTTCGATGATGAACTCCTGAAGCAGATCGTCCACAAGCGGTTCCGGGCAGCCCTGTTATCGACTGCCATGGCCCGACGTCGGTTAAGACCGCCTTTACCCGGCCCCCATGATCGCGCCGACCAGAAGCGAGGGCTGCTCGCCATCGCCATCGCCCAGCTGGATGCGCCCGCCGGCTGCTGAAACCAGCGCATGCGCGAGATAGGCGGGCGCGGCGCGCGGCGAGACCTGCCCGCCCGGGCGGCCGTTCACCAAGGTGGAGCGGAGCTCGTCGTCGAGCACCAGGCGCGGCCCCTCGGCGCGCAGAACGATCTCGACGCCATTCTCGCCCGATTCGGCGCCGACATCCAGCCGTCCGCCACGAACCAGCGCGTCCGAGGCGAGCATGGCGAGGTTCAGCAGCACCTTCACCGCCGGCTTGGGCAAGGCCGGCTCGGCAACCATCCAGGCGATCTCCACCCGGCGCGGATCGACTAGCCCGACCAGCGCGCCCTGCGCCTCGCGCGTGTCGATCATCTCGCTCAGGCCTCCGGCGGCACCGAAGGCGAGGCGGAAGAACTTCAGCTTCGCCGCGGACGCGCGCGCGCTTTCGGCCAGCAACTCCATGCATCGTTCGCGCATCGCCGGATCGGTCTCGTCGGCAAGCAACTCCAGCCCGTTGTTGAGCGCGCCCACCGGCGAGAGCAGGTCATGGCACAGCCGCGAGCAGAGCAGGCTGGCGAAATCGACGGCGGCGATGGTCATGGGAACGGTCTTCCTAACGGCGATGCGCCTCTCCGGCGAAGGCCGGAGCCCAGTTGCGAGCGGCCCGAGGCTGGGCCCCGGCCTTCGCCGGGGAAGCGGATGTGACCCAACACCTCCGCGGGTGCAACCTCACGCCGGGACGATCGCCACCGGATCGAAGCGTCCGTGCACCGTTCCGTCGCGCACTGCGATCCAGGCGGCCGTCGCGCCGACTCCGATGATCAGCCAAATCGCGCCGTCGGGCGGTGCGTCGGCCGCATCGACCAGAGATGGCCGCGGATCGCCGGATGGGTGCGAATGATAGTGACCGATCACCGGCGGACCGCCGTTGCGGGCCGCCCGGTGGGCGGCGAGCAGCGCGGCAGGGTCGATCTCGAAGTGCCGCGCCGGCTGCGGATGGACGTTGCGGCAGGCGCGCGCCTGCGCGATGTCGACGCCCAGCAACAGGCCGCAGATCTCGTCGCCCGCTGCATCCGCCTCAGCGCGGATTGCAGTCAGCGCCGATCTTGAAATCCGGAGCGTCCTATCCATCTAACACACATAATGGACCGGGGGGTCGACATCCTGCAAGCGACGATCGGGCAAGCCGCCGATGGCTGGCGGCTCGACCGTGCGCTCGCCGATGCGGTGCCCACCCTGTCGCGCGAACGGCTCAAGGTGCTGATCAACGCCGGCTCGGTGACGCGCGACGGCGTCGCGGTGCGCCAGCCTTCCGCCAAGGCGATCGCGGGCGAGCGGTTCGAGGTAGCGGTCCCAACCCCCGCTCCGGCGCACAACGAGGCGCAGGAGATCCCGCTCACAATCGTGTTTGAGGACGATCACCTGATCGTGATCGACAAGCAGGCCGGGCTGGTCGTCCATCCCGCCGCGGGCAATCTCGACGGCACTTTGGTCAATGCCCTCCTCCATCACTGCGGCGGCTCGCTGTCGGGCATCGGCGGCGTCGCGCGGCCCGGGATCGTCCACCGGATCGACAAGGACACCAGCGGGCTGATGGTCGCCGCCAAAACCGACCGCGCGCACGAGGGCCTCGCCAAGCAGTTCGCGGTTCATTCGATCGACCGGCGCTACAAAGCGATCACCAACGGCGCGCCGACGCCGCCCGCGGGCAAGGTGGACGCGCCGCTCGCGCGCTCGCCCGCCGATCGCAAGAAGATTGCCATCCAGCCGCACGGCAAGCGCGCCGTGACGCATTTCACCACCGAGCAGCGCTTGCGCGGCGCCGCTCTGGTCGAATGCCGGCTGGAGACGGGCCGCACCCACCAAGTGCGCGTCCACATGGCCTCGATCGGCCACGCCTTGTTGGGCGACCCGGTCTATGGTAGAACGAAAGGCGATCAGAAAGCGCTTCTGGACCGCCTCGGCTTCCACCGGCAGGCCCTCCATGCGGCGCATCTGGGGTTCATCCATCCGGTGACAAGGACGCCTTTGGCGTTCGAAAGCGCGATGCCTGCTGACATGCAGGAACTGTTCAGTCACCTCATCGTATAGGTCGGAAGCGTTTCGCCGCGCCGCAACAGGGCGGCGGTACGCTTCCCCAGGAAAGGGAGATTTTGATCATGGCAACCGGCAGCAACGTCCCCGCGACGATCCCTGCGCTCGGCGGGGAGCAGAGCCTCAACCGCTACCTGTCCGAGATCAAGAAGTTCCCCATCCTGGCGCCCGAGCAGGAATATATGCTCGCCAAGCGCTTCCAGGAGCATGGCGATCCCGATGCGGCCGCGCAGCTCGTCACCAGTCACCTGCGGCTCGTCGCCAAGATCGCGATGGGTTATCGCGGCTATGGCCTGCCCACGTCAGAGCTCATCTCCGAGGGCAACATCGGCCTGATGCAGGGCGTGAAGAAGTTCGAGCCCGATCGCGGCTTCCGCCTCGCCACCTATGCGATGTGGTGGATCCGCGCCTCGATCCAGGAATATATCCTGCGGTCGTGGAGCCTGGTGAAGATGGGCACCACCGCCGCGCAGAAGAAGCTGTTCTTCAACCTGCGCCGGATGAAGTCCAAGCTCGACGCGTTCGAGGATGGCGACCTGCGGCCGGAGGACGTCACCAAGATCGCCACCGACCTGGGTGTCACCGAGGGCGACGTCGTCAGCATGAACCGCCGTATGGCGATGGGCGGCGACACCTCGCTCAATGTCTCGATGCGTGAGGATGGCGAGGGCCAGTGGCAGGACTGGCTGGCCGATGACGGCCCCTTGCAGGACCAGGTTGTCGCCGAGGCGCAGGAAGCCGACGTGCGCCACGACATGCTGGTCAGCGCGATGGATGACCTCAACGACCGCGAGAAGCACATTCTGACCGAGCGCCGCCTGACCGAGGACCCCAAGACGCTGGAAGAGCTTTCCCAGGTCTATGGCGTGTCACGCGAGCGCGTTCGCCAGATCGAGGTGCGTGCCTTCGAGAAGCTCCAGAAGGCGATGATGCGCCTGGCCGGCGAGAAGCGGCTGCTGACGGCTTAACTTCTTTCCCTCTCCCTTTGGGAGAGGGAGGGAGCCGGCGCAGCCGGCGGAAGGGTGAGGGTGAGGCTCGCGGTGTCGCCCTCACCTTGCCACTCGGCCCCACCCGGCAATGCCGGGCGGGCCCGCCTGAGCGTTTGGCAGGCCCATTCCCATTCCGTCACCCCGGGCTTGACCCGGGGTCCCGCTTCTTCTCCAACGTGGGCAAAGGCAGCGGGACCCCGGCGCAAGGCCGGGGTGACGAGTAGGTCCAGGTTGGTGCACGGCAGACCTTGGTTGAAGGTGCCATGATAACAGTGGTCATCGGCGCCGGTGCCGCCGGCATAGCCGCCGCTCGTCGCCTGCATGATGCCGGCCATTCCGTCCTTCTGCTTGAAGCGCAACACCGCCTCGGCGGCCGCGCGCACAGCCTGCCGCTCGCCGGCGCCGCGATCGACCTCGGCTGCGGCTGGCTTCATTCCGCGCGCCGCAATCCGTGGGCCGAGATCGCCCGCGCGCGCGGCTTCACCATCGAGACCGACACCGCGCGCTGGGACGAGCATTGGCGCGACCTGGGCTTTCCGCGAGAGAAGCAGCAGGCGTTCGGCGAAGCCTGGGAGCGGTGGGAACAGGCCGCGCACGCCGCGCTCGCCGGCCCCGATCGGCCGCTCTCCGATTTCGTCCAGGACGAGGCATGGCGGCCGATGCTCGACGCGATCTCCGGCTATGCCAATGGCGCGCCGCTCGACCGCGTGTCGCTCCACGACTGGGCCGCCTATGAGGATGCGGCCACCCAGGACAATTGGGCGGTTCGCGAGGGCTATGGCACGCTGATCGCCGGCCATGCCGCGGGCGTGCCGGTACGGCTCGGCATCTCGGTCAATCGGATCGACCGGTGTGGTGCGCGGCTGCGGCTCGACACCGCCGCGGGCACGCTGGAGGCGGATCGCGTGATCGTCGCGGTGCCCACCACCGCGCTGGCCCGCGGCGACCTCGTCTTCGATCCGCCGCTCGACGATCACGCCCAGGCCGCCGCCGACCTGCCGCTCGGCCTTGCCGACAAGGTGTTCGTCGGCATCTCCGGTCCGGTCGACTGGCCCGCCGACGCGCACGTCACCGGCGATCCGCACCGTGCCGACACCGCCAGCTACCGCCTGTCGCCGCTCGGCCTGCCGCTGATCGAGGCGTTCTTCGGCGGCACCTGCGCGGAAACCGCACGCGATCGTTTCGCCTTCGTAACGAATGAGCTCGCCGACCTGTTCGGCACCGCCATTCGCGCTCGCCTGACGCCGCTGGTCGCGACGGACTGGGCGGACACGCCCTTCATCCACGGCAGCTACAGCCACGCCAAGATCCGCCGCGCAGGCCAGCGCGCGGTGCTGGCGAGCCCGGTGGAAGGCCGCATCTTCTTCGCGGGCGAAGCCTGCTCCCGCCACGATTTCTCCACCGCACACGGGGCGTACCAGACCGGGATCGACGCCGCAGAGGCGATACTTGGTTCTGCGATATGAACGGCTTCCTACGCCCCGTTCGGAGCACCCGGAAAGCGTTTTCCTACAGCCATCCCGCGATGCTATAGCTCGTCATGCTCGCCCACCCGAAGCCACCGCCGACGGCAGCATCGACGGGTCGCGAGGGTGTCAACTTCGTGTCAACTTCCGCGCGGCGGCCCTACGCCACCGGCCGCCGCGCGCGCAATGCCTGGGCGAGCGTGCCCTCGTCGAGATAGTCGAGTTCGCCGCCCACCGGCAGGCCATGCGCCAGCTGCGTCACCCGCACCGGCAGCGCCTCCAGCCGATCGGCGACATAATGCGCGGTGGTCTGCCCCTCCAGCGTCGCGTTCATCGCCAGCACGACCTCGTCCACCCCACCCGCCTCGATCCGCCCGACCAAGGCGGCGATGCTGAGGTCCTCGGGCCGCACCCCCTCCAGCGCGGAGAGCCGCCCGCCCAGCACATGGAAGCGCCCGGGGAACAGCCGCGACCGTTCCAGCGCCCACAGGTCCGCCACCTCCTCCACCACGCACAGCGATCGCATGTCGCGTCGCGGATCGGCGCAGATCGCGCAGGGATCGGTGGTGTCGACGTTGCCGCAGGTGCCGCAGGTCGACAGCCGCGCCTCCACCGCCGCCAGCGCCGACAGCAAAGGCGCGAGCGCGGTCTCGCGCTTCTTCACGAGGTGCAGCACCGCGCGCCGTGCCGATCGCGGGCCCAGCCCCGGCAGCCGCGCCAGCGCCTGGGTCAGCGCGTCGATCTCGGGAGAGGGCATGGGGAACAGATAGGGGGTTGCGCGCGCCCCCGCCAGCGTGTCGAGAGCCCATCCCATGCGGATCGTCTTCATGGGAACGCCCGACTTCGCGGTGCCGACACTCGACGCCCTCGTGCAGGCCGGACACGAGCTGGTCGCCGCCTACAGCCAGCCACCGCGCCCCGGCGGGCGGCGCGGGCGCGAGCTGGTGCCCTCCCCCGTCCAGCGCCGCGCCGAGGCGCTCGGCATCCCGGTGCGCACGCCCGTGTCGCTCAAGAACGCCGACGCGCAGGCGGCGTTCGCCGCACTGGAAGCCGACATTGCGGTGGTCGCCGCCTATGGCCTGATCCTGCCCCGCGCGATCCTCGATGCGCCGCGCCACGGCTGCCTCAACATCCACGCCTCGCTCCTCCCCCGCTGGCGCGGCGCCGCCCCGATCCAGCGCGCGATCCTGGCCGGGGATGCGGAGACCGGCGTGTGCATCATGCAGATGGAGGCGGGGCTCGATACCGGGCCGGTGCGGCTGGAACGGCGGACGGCAATAGCGGACAAGACCGGCGGCGTGCTCACCGAAGAACTGGCGGCGATCGGTGCGAAGGCGCTGATTGAGGTGCTCGCCGACCTCGCCGGCCACCCACCCGCTCCGCAGCCGGAGGACGGCGTCACCTACGCCGCCAAGATCGACAAGGCGGAGCTGCGGCTGGACTTCACGCAAGACGCCGCCGCCGTCGAGCGCCAGGTCCGCGCGTTCAATCCGCCCGGTGCCTGGTTCGAGGTGAATGGCGAACGCATTCGCGTGCTCGCCGCCATGTACTCCCGCGAAGGCAGGAGCCCAGACTGTACCCCCGCCTTCGCGGGGGTACAACCGGGGACGGTGCTCGACGAGGACCTGACCATCGCCTGCGCCACCAGCGCGATCCGCACCACCCTTGTCCAGCGCGCCGGCCGCAGCGTCGTCACCACCGAAGACCTCCTCCGCGGCTTCCCCATCCCGCCGGGCACCCGTCTTTGACCCGCTTCGCGCTCACGATCGAATATGACGGCCGCCCGTTCATGGGTTGGCAGAAGCAGGACCACGGCCCCAGCGTCCAGGCCACGATCGAGGCGGCAGTGCACGCGGTCACCGGCGAACGCACGCTCGTCTATGCCGCCGGCCGCACCGACGCGGGCGTCCACGCGCGGGCAATGCGCGCGCATGTCGACATCGCCAAGCCGATCGCCCCCTTCCGCCTCGGCGAAGCGCTCAACGCGCTGCTCCGCCCCGCGCCGGTCGCGATCCTCGCCTGCGAGGCGGTGGCGGACGATTGGCACGCCCGCTTCTCCTGCGTGAAGCGCTCCTACGAATATCGCATCGTCAACCGCCGCGCGCCGCTCACCTGGGAGAAAGGCCTTGCCTGGCAGGTGCCCCAGCCGCTCGACGCCGCGGCGATGCAGGCGGGCGCGGACCGGCTGGTCGGCCTGCACGATTTCACCACCTTCCGCTCGGTCCATTGCCAGTCGGCCAGCCCGGTGAAAACGGTGGACACGATCACCGTCACCCCCACCCGCGACGGCCTGACCGTATTCGCGGAGGCGCGCTCCTTCCTCCACCACCAGGTCCGTTCGATCGTCGGAACGCTCGCCTTCGTCGGCATGGGCCGCTGGACCCCCGACGACGTCACCGCCGCGCTGGCAGCTCGCGACCGCCAGGCGCTCCCGCTCAATGCCCCGCCGGATGGGCTGTACTTTCTGGCGGCGGAGTATCCTACCGGCTGAACCGCCCGGCCAGCTCGACATGGGTTGACCAGCGGAATTGCCCCACCGGCTGCACCCAGTCGAGCCGCCAGCCCCCCTGCCGCAGCGTCTCCGCATCGCGCGCAAAGCTGCTGGGATTGCAAGAGACATAGGCGATCGCGCCGACCTTTGACTCCGCCAGTGCCGCTGCCTGGTCGCGCGCACCGGCGCGGGGCGGGTCGAGGACGATCGCGTCGAACCGGTCGAGTTCGGCAACGGTGAGCGGGCGGCGATAGAGATCGCGATGCTCGGCGAATACGGCCCGTCCCGCGCGGCCCGCCCCTGCCTTGAGCGCCAGGACCGCATCGCGCGCGCCCTCCGCGGCATAGACTCGGCCGGGCAGCGCCAGCGCGAAGGTGCCGAGTCCGGCGAACAGGTCCGCCACCGCGCCAGTTTCTCCTATCGCCTCGCGCACCGCCGCGTGCAGCGCCGCCTCACCCTCTCGCGTTGCCTGGAGGAAAGCAGCGGGCGGCAGCGGCACCGCGGCCCCGCCGAAAGTGACCGTCGCAGGCTCCGGCTCCCAGCGCGTCTCCGGGCCGAGCCCATCATCGACGGCGAGACGCGCGAGGCGGTGCTCGATCGCGAAGGCGGTCAGCGCCTCGGCCGCAGCGAGCCCCTCGGGCGCGGTGCCGATCAGCACGTCCGCGCCCTGATCCGCCAGCGTCAGGTGCACGTCGATCCGCCGCTTGACCCCGAAGCGCTGGAGCAGCCGCCGTAGCGGCGCCACTAGCGCGAACAGTTCGGGCGCCAGCACATGGCATTCGCGCAGGTCGACAATCTGGTGGCTGCCCTCGGCGGTGAAGCCGAGCCGGCCGCGATCGAAATGCAGGGTCGCGCGGCGGCGGGTGCGCGGCGGCGACAACGCCGGCGGACGGATCGGCGCCTCGATCCCGTGCGCGGCGAGCGCACCGGCGATCCGGTCGATGAGGAAGCCGCTCCACGCCGCATCGTCGAGGTGCTGGAGCTGGCAGCCGCCGCATTCGGGGAAATGCCGGCACGGCGGTACCTGATGATGCGGCCCGGGCAGGATCGCGCCATCTTCGCCGATGCGGTCGCGCGGCGCGGCGAGCGGCACGTAGCGCCCGTCCTCGGTGACGCCCTCGCCCCGCGCCGCGACCCGGACGATCTCGCTCATCGCGCGCGCGCCAACGCCTGCGGCAGCGCCTCGGCAAGGTCGTCGGCGAGGAAGCAGCCGCCCAACAACCGCGCGGCCTCGCCGTGCAGCCACACGCCGGCGGATGCGGCGGCGAGCGGATCATGCGGCCCCTGCGCCAGCATTGTGCCGATTGTGCCGGCAAGCACATCGCCGGTGCCCGCCACCGACAACCACGGACTGGCGTTCAGCGCCACGCTTGCCTGACCATCGGGCCGCGCGATCACGGTGTCGGCGCCCTTGAACACGACGGCGGCGCCCGAGCGCGCGGCGGCAGCCTGCGCCCGCGCGATCTTGCTGCCCTCGCCGTCGCCGAACAACGCCTTGAACTCGCCAGCGTGTGGCGTGAGCACGGTGGCCGCGGCGCGCTCGCGTAGCCGGTCGGGTTCGAGCAGGTGGAGCGCGTCGCCGTCGATCACCAGCGCGCGGTCGCTCCCCAGTGCCGCCGCCAGCTTCGCCCGCGCGCGATCGTCGCGGCCCAGCCCGGGCCCGATCACCATCGCGCCGATCCGGTGGTCGGCGAGCGCCTGGTCACGCCACGGCTTGCGGACGATCGCATGCGGCGGCTGCGGCAGCCCGCCGGTGAGCAGCAGCACATAGCCGGCGCCAGCGCGATAGGCGGCGCGCGCCGCCAGCTCCGACGCGCCGTGCATCGGCCCGGAGACTACCGCCACCATGCCCCGACTGTACTTGTGCGAGGAGGGCTGCGGACGCTTCAGCAACGGCCGGTCCATCGCCCGGACCTGACCGACCTCCTCCTGCGCCAGTCCGATGTCGATCACCCGCACTTTGCCGCACAGCGCCGCGCCCGGCTGAAGCACATGCGCCGGCTTGAGTGCGCCGAGCGCCAGCGTCAGGTCAAACGCAGGCACGCCCTCCCCCACCGGTTCGCCGCTGTCCGTATCGAGGCCGCTGGGCAGGTCCACTGCAATCGACAGCCGCGCCTGCGCTGCCAACGCTCCGAGCGCCTCTTGCACCGCTGCGTCGAGCGGCCGGCTCAAGCCCGTGCCGAACAGCGCATCGACCAGCACCGGCGCGGGCGCGAGATCGGCGGAAAGGCGCTCCACGCCCCCCGTCCAGCCGTTCCGCGCCGCGACCGCCGCATCGCCGCGCGGTTCACCCAGCGCGGCGACTCGCACCGGATGCCCCGCCCGCCGCAGCGCCGCCGCCGCGATATAACCGTCGCCGCCATTGTCGCCCGGCCCGCACAACACCAGCACCTCGCCACCCGCCGCAAGCCGGTGCACGGCCGCAGCGACGCCCTCGCCGGCACGTGCCATCAGCGTGCTCACGCTGGCACCTGCCGCGATCGCCGCCTCCTCCGCGGCGCGCATCTGCGCCGCGGTCAGGATCGGCAGTCCCTCGATCGGGATCACGGCGCCGCCTGGCCCTTGATCGTCGCGGGGAGGCGATAGTGATCGTCGCCTAGCGCCACCTCGATCTCGTCGCGCCCGGCGATCGCCACCTCGGCCTGTTCGGCGCCATCCGCCGCGACCACGCCATGGCCATCGCCGGTAACACGCAGCCGGCGGAAGCCGCCGTCCGGATGGCGCGCGACCAGGATCAGCCCCTCGGGCCCCTGCTCGCGATCCAGCGTGCAGACGCGCGCGAACGCGTCTGAGCCCGCGAGGGCGCAGTTGATCTTCCCGTCGTCGGCCGCCTCGGCCATCTGGTTCACCTCGGCCTCGGCGAGCACCTGCGTGTTGGTCTGCGACTCCTGGCAGGCGGAAAGGGTGAACAGCAGGACCAGGCTAGATATCCGCGTAGACATGGCGTTCGGCGGCCGCTCCGGGATGGGTGACCGCGCCCTTGTACGCAGGGCCGACGTTGCGCGCATAGCGCCACAATGCGCCCGCCCCATAGTCGGACACCGGCGGCGTCCATTCGCCACGACGCCGCACCATCTCGTCCGCATCGACCAGCAGGTCGATCGTCCCAGCCTCGGCATCGATGCTGATCGTGTCGCCATCGCGCACGAAGGCGATCGGCCCACCGTCTGCCGCCTCCGGCCCGACATGGCCGATGCAGAAGCCGCGGGTGCCGCCCGAGAAGCGCCCGTCGGTGATCAGCGCCACCTTCTCGCCCAGTCCCTGGCCGTAGAGCGCGGCGGTGGTCGCCAGCATCTCGCGCATGCCCGGCCCGCCCTTGGGTCCCTCGTAGCGGATCACCACCACCGTGCCCTCGGTGATCGCATTCGCCTCCACCGCGGCAAAGGCGTCCTCCTCGCGCTCGAAGACCTTGGCGGTGCCGGTGAACTGGAGGCGCTGCATGCCGGCCACCTTCACGATCGCGCCCTCGGGCGCCAGCGAGCCCCTGAGGCCGACGACGCCGCCGGTCGGCGTGATCGGCGCCTTGGCGTCGTAGATCACCTTCTGGTCGGGGTTCCAGGTGACCTCGTCGATGTTCTCGCCCAGCGTCTTGCCCGTCACCGTCATGCAGTCGAGGTGCAGCAGGCCTTCGGCGGCCAGCGTCTTCATCAGCATGTAGATGCCGCCCGCCTCGTACATGTCCTTGGCGACATAGCGGCCGCCGGGCTTGAGGTCGGCGATGTACGGCGTGGTCTTGAAGATCTCGGCGACGTCGAACAGGTCGAAGTCGATGCCGCATTCATTGGCCATCGCCGGCAGGTGGAGCGCGCCGTTGGTGGAGCCGCCGGTCGCCGCGACGATGCGCGCGGCATTCTCGAACGCCTCGCGCGTGCAGATGTCGCGCGGGCGCAGGTTGCGCGCGATCAGCTCCATCACCTGGCGCCCGGCAGCGACCGCCACCTCCTCGCGCGACTTATACGGTGCGGGCGCCATGTTGCTGTTCGGCAGGGACAGTCCGATCGCCTCGCCGACGCAGGCCATGGTGTTGGCGGTATATTGCCCGCCGCACGCGCCATGGCCGGGGCAGGCCGCCTTTTCGATCGCGGTCACCTCGGAAAGGGGGCACTTGCCCGCGGCATAGCGGCCGACCACCTCGAACACGTCGATCACGGTGAGGTCGCGGTCCTGGTAGCGGCCGGGCAGGATGGAGCCGCCATAGACGAAGATCGACGGCACGTTGAGCCGCAGCATCGCCATCATCATGCCGGGCAGCGACTTGTCGCATCCCGCGAAGGTCACCAGCGCGTCATAGCAATGGCCGCGGACGCTAAGCTCCACCGAGTCGGCGATCACCTCGCGGCTGACCAGCGAGGATTTCATCCCCTGGTGGCCCATCGCGATCCCGTCGGTGACGGTGATGGTGTTGAACCGGCGCGGCATGCCGCCGCCTTCCTCCACCCCGCGCCGGCACCAGTCCGCCTGCGCGTCCAGCGTGGTGTTGCACGGCGCGCTGTCGTTCCCCGCCGAGACCACGCCGACGAACGGGCGCGCGATCTCCTCCTCCGTAAGGCCCATCGCATAATAATAGCTGCGGTGTGGAGCGCTCTCGACGCCGACGGAGACGTAGCGGCTGGGCAGGCGGGACTTGTCGAAGACGTGGGTCATGATCGGTCTCGGCTAGGTCGTCAGTCGCGCCGACGCAAGCGGCAGCGCTTGTGTCCGCGACCGCGCGGGACTAGCTGCGGCGATCTCCTGCCTCCGAGGCGTTCGTGCACCCATCCCTGGTCATTGCCGGTCAAACCCATCTGCAATCCTATCTACCCGCCGGCACGCCGCCTGCCGACGGCCCGGCGGACGTGCGCTTCGGCGACGCGCTGGTCCTCGACGGGCCGCTGCCGCGCGACGAAGCCTATTGGACGCAGGTCGCGAAAGCGGCGCGCGACGGCACCGTCGCGATTGTCTGGGGCGGAGATCAGCACGACATCTTCCTGGTGGAGCGCCAGCCGCCGCTCGACTTCGTGCTCTCGACCGCGCCGGACCTGCCGCTCGACCCACGCGCCTCCTACGTCAGCGAAAGCCAGCTCCGGGCGGTATTCGCACCATCCTTCACGGGGCTGGCCGAGCTGATCGGCACCTTGCGCCGCGCGGGTGCCCGGGTGCTGGTGGCCGGCACCACGCCGCCGCTCGCCGACACGGAGTCGCGCCTGGCGCGCGCCGTTCGGGATCCCCGGCTGGCCGAGCTGGTCGATGACGGAACGACTGCGATGACCTCCGCCTTCACCATGCAGAAACTGTGGTCGCTGGTGCAGACCATGACCGCCGAGATCGCGGAGGGTGCCGGAGCGCGGTTCGTGCCGGTGCCCGATCGACTGCGGTCCGCCGACGGATTCCTGCCGGATCGCTTCCAGGGCGAGGCGCTATACCCGAACGATGCGTTTGGAAAGGAGATGGCGGCGGAGCTCGCCGCCGCCGCAAAGATGCTGGAGCATGCGGCATGACGACGATCGACGACCTCCCCGATCGCCAGGTACGCGCGCGGGCACCCATGTCTGGGGAGTCGCCGGCAAAACTGATGATCGCCCCCGCCCCGCCCCTGCCTGAGGACGCCCAGATCGTGTGCCTCGGCAGCCGGCTTGCACCGGCGCTCGGCGCGGTACTGGAGACGCGCGGCTATCGTCGGATCCGCACCGACACGACCCATCCCGCATTGCCCCCGATCGAGCCCGAGGCGGAGGAATATGCCTCTTATGGTACGCTCGCCGGGCCCACGGGCAACTCCACTGCGATCGAGCAGCTGCTGCGCCGGTGCTTGGGCGAGTTCCGCCCGGCAGAGGATCGCTGGCCGCAAGGTGATGTCATCGTCGATCCGTTCCGCCCGGGCCTGCGCTACCCGGCTCGCAGCGACCGCGAGTTCGATGTGCTCGGGGAGCGATTCCTGACCGGGCTGCGCTCGGCGCTGCGGCGCGCGCAGGCCGTGGTGATCGCACTGGACACCATCGAGATTTGCGAGGCGGTGGCGGACGGGGCTGTGCTTCCGGTCTGGCCGGCACGCATCGATTCCGATCGCTACCGCATCCGTGCGCTCGGCGCCAAGGAGATCGGCGATCAACTTCAGGTCGCAGTCGAGACGTTGCGCCGGATCAACCCCGCCATCCACGTGCTCCTGATGGTTTCACCCGAGCCCATTCCCGCCACGCATGCGCCGCGCCACGTGTTGCTTGCCGACATGCTGGCAAAGGCGACGCTGCGGGTGGCGGTCGAGCGGGTTTCGAACGCTGAGGGGGTCTTCTACGTGCCCGCGCTGGAACTTGCGTGGGCGATGCAGGTGCCGGCCGAATTGGCCGTTACCAACGCTGCCTTCCTTTCGGCGCTTGGCGAGGCCGTGATCTCCGCCGAAATCGACGCATCGAAGCCGGACGTTGCGCCGTTGCAGGACGAACCGGAACCCCAAGCCGAGAAGAAGAAGGTTCGCGGCCGTCGCACAGGGGCAGCCACGCCGCCCACCGATGCCTCGGCGCCGGACGCGCCCGCGCCCACTCCGACAGAGGAACCTGTGGCCGAGACCAAGTCGAGAGGGCGCAGGGCAAGGGCCGCGACAGCGGGTAAGGTTCCCAAAGCTGCGAGTGCCGCCCCGAAGCGTGGCACGGCCACAGGCGAGGCCCGGCGTGCCAGGCGCGTGGCGCGGAACGAGGCGAAGGAGGCGGATACCCCGGCCAAGAAGGCGCCGGTGATCGCGGTGCCCGTGGACCAGTCGGGCTACAAGGAACCGGGGCGTAAGCGCGGCAAGCGCGCTAAGGCGAATACTGAGGCCGCCAAGGACTCCAAGGCGGCACCCAGGCGCAGGGCCAAGCGCGACAAGGATGGCTGACCGGAGGCGCTACGCTGCCGCGAGCGCCTGCTCCACACCCTCGATCGTGAATGGCTTCAGGAGGCGCGGTGCGTCGCGATGGTGATCGGGGATGCCGTCGTCGCCGCCACCGGTCGCAAGCACATAGCTGATGCCCTGCTCGGCAAGCGCGTCGGCGATGGGCCAGCTCTTCTCGCCGCCACGCAGGTTGACGTCGAGGATCGCGACGTCGATCCCGCCGGCCTCCACCAGCGGCAGCGCGCCCGCAACATCGTCGGCCGTGCCCGCGACCTGGTGACCGAGCACGTCCAGGAAGTCCTCGACCATCATCGCGATCAGCGGCTCGTCCTCGACGAGCAGCACCCGTTTTGCAGACGCCATAAGCTGCGCCCCATAAAGCAAGTTCACACCGCGGCAAGCGCCTCGCGTGCCGCCTCGGCCAGCTGCTGTACCGAAAAAGGCTTTGACAGGAAGGCGACCCGGTCGAGATTGATCGAGCGGCGCATCTGGTCGTCGGCATAGCCGGACATGAAAAGGATCGGCAGGTCCGGGTAGAGCGCCCGCGCGTGCCGGGCCACCGTGGGGCCATCCATCAGCGGCATCACCACATCGGAGATCATCAGGTCGGGCTGCGGCTCGCTGCGCAGCAGTTCCAGCGCCACCTCGCCGTTCTCCGCGGTGAGCACGGTATACCCCTGCCGACTAAGCGCGCGCTGCGCCACCGCCCGCACCATGTCCTCGTCCTCCACCAGCAGCACGGTTCCCGTCCCCCACAGTTCGGCCGGCTTGGGCTTGGGCGCCGGGCGGGGGGCGGGCTCGCCCGGGGCGGCGGCGTGGACCGGCAGGTAGATGGTGAACACTGCGCCATGCCCGGGCGGCGACTCCGCGAAGATGTAACCACCCGATTGCTTGACGATGCCGTAGACGGTCGACAGGCCCAGCCCGGTACCCTTGCCGACCTCCTTGGTGGTGAAGAACGGCTCGAAGATCTTGGGCAGCACCTCGGGCGGGATGCCGGTACCGGTATCCGACACCTCCAGCGCGGTATAGTCAGCGGCGGGCAGGATGTCGCTGTCCAGTCGGTGGACCTCCGCGGCCGAAACCGCGCGGGTCTGGATGGTCAGCGTGCCACCGCCGAGCGCGTCCTTGGCCAGCATCGCGTCGCGCGCATTCACCGCCAGGTTGACCACCACCTGCTCCATCTGCCCCGGATCGGCGCGCACCGGACCCAGGTTGCGCCCATGGCGCACGTCCAGCACGATCCGCTCGCCTAAGAGCCGCTTGAGCAGGTTCGACACTTCCGAGACCACGTCCGGCAGCTGGAGAATCTGCGGGCGTAGCGTCTGCTGGCGCGAGAAGGCGAGCAGGTGCCGGGTCAGGTTGGCGGCGCGGGTGGAGTTGGCGCGGATCTGCTGGATGTCGTCATAATCGCTGTCGCCGGGCGAGTGGCGCATCAGCATCAGGTCGCAATGGCCTAGGATTGCGGTGAGGATGTTGTTGAAATCGTGCGCGACGCCGCCGGCGAGCTGGCCCACCGCCTGCATCTTGGTGGCCTGCGCCACCTCGCGCTTCAACCGGCTCTCCTCGCTGTTGTCCTTGAGGCTCAGCAGCACCGCCGCCTCGCCCAGCCCGCGCACCCCTGCGATGGTCAGCGCCACCGGTTCCTCGGGATGGGACTTCAGCCGCACCACCAGATCGGTGGTGTGCTGCACGCCGCTGGCGAGGCGGCGCACGGTGTCCGCCACCGCCGCCTTGTCCTCGCGGACCACCAGGTCGCCGGGATAGAGCGGCAGCGCCGCGGAGTCGATGCCGGCAGCGCGGACGAAGGCATCATTGAGCTTCAGGAAGCGACCGTCGCGGTCGACCAGCGCCATGCCGAACGGCAGCAGGCCGACCAGCGTGCGCACATGGCTAGTTCCCGCGGCGGTGATCGCCTGCGGCTCCTCCTCGTCGAGCAGGGCGACGAGGAGCGGTGCATCGGGCTCGTCGAGGAACGGAATCTGGATGACGCGCAGCGGATTGCCGGCACCAGGCCATTCGCGTTCGAAGCGGATGCGCCCATGCTGGTCGGTGACGAGCAGCGCCGCAAAGTCGCGGCCGGAGATCGCTCCGGCCCCCGCGCCCATTGCGCGCGCGTGGAGCACGCCATTCGCCGCCAGTACCCGCCCGTCCGCAGAGACCAGCGCCGCCATGATCCCCGCGCCGGCGAAGCGATCGCCCAGCGCGCCGGACAGCGACTCGATGAAGGCGGCGGTCCGCTCGGACGCTTCCGACTCGCCGAAGCGCCAGACCAGCATGTCCTGAGTCTCGCCCGCCCGCGCTACCGACACGTGGAGCGGGGCGCCGCGATACCGCACGGCCGGGCTCGTGGCATAGCCGTCGCGCCAAGCCTGTCGCCCGGCGGTGGTCAGCGCCTCCACCCCGCCGCTGTCGAGCGGCAGGCCCGGCGGCGTTGGAAAGCCGCCGAACAGCGCCTCATAGATGTCGTTGGCGCAGACCAGCCGCCCGGCCCGGTCGGTCACCGCCACCGCGTCGTCCGCCGCTTGCACCGCCGCGCGCACGATGCTCCAGTCGATCGTGGGCGCCTCGGCCACGGGGTCGCGCGACAGCGCCGACCGGGCGACCACCGCGCCGCCGATCACCACCGCCGCACCCAGGAACCCGGCGCCGATCGCGACGCTGTCCACCAGCCACAGCACCAGCAGCGCCGCCACCAGCCCCGCCACCGCCGCGAGACCGAAGGCGGCACGCGGGGTGGCGATGGCAGGGGACGGTGTCATGCCGAGCGTCTTCGCACGCGGGGCCCGCGCGTCAAGCGATCACCAGATGCGGATGCGCTCGGCCGGGGCCAGGTACAGCGGATCGCCCGGCTTGGCACCGAAGGCGGCATACCAGGGATCAAGGTTGCGCACGGTCAGCACGCGCTGGTGGCCAGGCGCGTGCTCGTCCGCGATCAGTTGCTGGCGCGCCGCCGGTTCGCGCAGCTTCTGTCGCCACACCTGCGCCCAGCCATAATAGAAGCGCTGGTCGCCGGTGACGCCGTCGAGCACCGGTGCAGGCTTGCCGCCGAGCGAGCGATGATAGGCGTCGATCGCCACGGTCAGCCCGGCGAGGTCGGCGATGTTCTCGCCCAGCGTGTTGCCGCCCTTTACGTGCAGGCCGGGCAGCGGCTCATAGGCGTCATACTGCGCCACCAGCTTGTCGGTGAACGCCTTGAACCGCGTCACGTCCTGCGGCGTCCACCAGTCGGCGAGCTTGCCGGTGGGGTCGTACTTGCGGCCCTGGTCGTCGAAATGGTGGCTGATCTCATGCCCGATCACCGCGCCGATGCCGCCATAATTCACTGCCGGGTCGGCCTTGGGGTCGAAGAATGGCGGCTGGAGGATCGCGGCGGGGAACACCACCTCGTTCATCGTCGGGTTGGCGTAGGCGTTGATCGTCATCGGCGTCATGAACCATTCGCCGCGATCGATCGGCTGGCCGAGCTTGTTCAGGTCCCGCTGGAAGTCGAACTCGTTCGCCCGCGCGGTGTTGCCGACCAGGTCGCCGCGCCTGATCTGAAGCGCCGAATAGTCGCGCCACGTCTCCGGATAGCCGATCTTGGGCGTGAACGACGCCAGCTTGGCGAGCGCCTTCTCCTTTGTCTCCGGCGCCATCCATTCGAGCTTGCGGAGGCGATCGCCCATCGCCGCGATCAGGTTCTTCACCAGCGCATCGGCTTGCGCCTTAGCCTCAGGCGGGAAATATTTGGCGACATAGGCCTGGCCCACCGCCTCGCCCATACCGTTCGACACCAAAGTCACACCGCGCTTCCAGCGCGCCTGCTGCTCGGGCGCGCCGGTCAGCGTCGTGCCGTAAAAGTCGAAGGTCGCCTTGTCGAAGGGACGCGAGAGATAGGGCGAATAGGTCCGCAGCACGCGAAGCATCGCATAATCCTTGAGCACCGGCAGCGGTGCCGCGCCCCACGCCTTGGCCTCTCCGGCGAGCGCGGTCGGCTGCGCCACCAGCAGCGCGGGCACCTGCGGCAGGCCGAGCGCCTTGGCGTAATCATGCCACGGGAAGCCGGGTGCCTTGGCCAGGAAGTCCGCCGGCGTGAACTTGTTATAGGTCTTGTCGGCGTCGCGGCTTTCCTCGCGGGTCCAATGCGCGGTGGCGATCTGGGTCTCGAAGTCGAACACCGCCTTGGCGCGCGCCGCCGCATTGGCTTCGCCTGCCAGCGTCAGCATCTCCGCCAGATAGGCTTGGTAGGCGGTCCGAATGCCGGCGAGCTTGGCGTCGTCCTTGAGGTAATAGTCGCGGTCGGGCAGCCCGAGGCCCGCCTGGCGCATGCTGACGATATACTGGTCGGGCGCCTTGTCGTCCTGTCCGACGCCCACGCCGAACAGCGTGCCGACACCGCGCCGCTGGAGCCTGCCCATTTCCATCGCGAGCGCGGTCTTATCAACGGCGCCCGCAATCGAGACCAGCCACGGCTTCACCGGAGTGATCCCCGCGGCATTCACCGCCGCCTCGTCCATGAAGCTGGTGTAGAAGTCGCCGGTCTTGTCGCCGGGCCGCTTGGCTGCGTCCTCCAGGATCTCGCGGGTGCGCGACAGCGACAGGTCCTGGAGGACGTGGAACATGCCGTAAGCGGCGCGGTCGGCCGGGATCTCGGTCGCCTTCTGCCAGGTGCCGTTCGCGAAATCGTAGAAGTCGGCGCCCGGCTTCACCGACAGGTCACGCCCCGCCATGTCGAAGCCGAACGTGCCGATCTGCGGCTTGTTCGCATCGGCAGGCGCGACCGGGCCGGTGGCGGCCTGGCCGACGGTCGCGGTCTGTTCCGCTTTCTCGGGCGCGGTCTGCGCGACAACGGCGGTGGAGGCGCAGGCGAGCAGCGCCGGAACGAGGAAACGCATCTTCGGGCAATCCTTCCAGTCGATTGCCCGGTGATCTACTCCAGTGACACGCCCCGTCAACGGACCGCGATCACTCCACCGTCACGCTCTTCGCCAGATTGCGCGGCTGGTCCACATCCGTCCCCTTCGCCACCGCGACATGATAGGCCAGCAGCTGGACCGGCACCGCATAGACCAGAGGCGCGATCAGCGGGTGCACCTGCGGCATCTCGATGGTGGCTATGGTGTTCTCGCCGGCCTGGGCGATGCCCGCCGCATCGGAGATCAGCACCACCTGCGCGCCCCGGGCCTGCGCCTCGGCCATGTTGCTCACCGTCTTGTCGAATAGCGGGCCGGAGGGCGCAATCACAATCAACGGCACCTGGTCGTCGATCAGCGCGATCGGCCCATGCTTCATCTCGCCTGATGCATAACCTTCTGCGTGGATGTAGCTGATTTCCTTCAGCTTCAGCGCACCCTCCAGCGCCAGCGGAAACTCCGGCCCGCGCCCCAGGTACAGCACGTCGCGCGCCTGGGCGATGCGCGGCGCCATGGCGGCGATCTCCTCGTCATGCGCCAGCGCCAGGCTCATCGCCTCCGGCACCTGTTGCAGATGCGCGACCACGTCCGCCTCGTCGAACGGCTTGCCCTTGGCCCGCGCCAGGTTGGTCGCCAGCGCCGCCATCACCGCCAGCTGACAAGTGAACGCCTTGGTGGAAGCGACACCGATTTCGGGCCCCGCATGCGTGGGCAGCAGCAAGTCCACCTCGCGCGCCATCGAACTGGTCGGCACGTTGATGATCCCCGCGGTGGTCACCCCCGCCGCCTTCATGTGGCGCAGCGCCGCCAGCGTGTCCGCGGTCTCGCCCGATTGCGAGATCACCACGCCAAGCGTACCCGGCAGCAGCACCGGATCGCGATAGCGATATTCGGAGGCGACATCGACCTCGACGGGAACGCGCGCGAGCTGCTCGATCCAGTACTTCCCGATCATGCCGACATAGCTGGCGGTGCCGCAGGCGACGATCGCGACCCGCTCGACGGTGGAAAGGTCAAATTCCATGTCGGGCAGCGCCACCCGCGCCTCCAGCGGCCGCAGGTAAGACCGCAGCGTCTGCGCCACCACCACCGGCTGCTCGTAGATCTCCTTCTGCATGAAGTGCCGGTGGTTGCCCTTGTCCATCAACTGCCCGGATGCGCCGGAGTTGACGATCGGCCGCTCCACCCGCGTGTTGTCGCGGTCATAGACCTCGACGCCCTCGCGGGTGATCGCCACCCAGTCGCCTTCCTCCAGATAGGCGATCCGCTGCGTCAGCGGCGCCAGCGCCAGCGCGTCGGAGCCGAGGTAGTTCTCGCCCTCGCCATAGCCAACGGTCAGCGGTGCGCCGAGCCGGGCGCCGAGCAGCAGGTCCGGATGCGTCCGCACCATCACGCCCAGCGCAAAGGCGCCGTGCAGCTGCGGCAGCACCGCGGCCAGCGCCTCGCGCGGTTCCTTTCCCGCCTCGATCTCGCGCGAGATCAGGTGCGCGACCACTTCCGTATCGGTCTGGCTGCGGAATGCGCGCCCCTCCGCCAGCAGCATGTCGCGCAGCGGTTTGAAGTTCTCGATGATACCGTTGTGGACCAGCACCACGTCACCGACGATGTGTGGATGGGCATTGTCCTCGGTCGGCGCGCCATGGGTCGCCCAGCGGGTGTGCGCGATGCCGCTGCGGCCGGGCAGCGGCTCCTCGCGCAGGCGCCGGGCGAGATTGGCGAGCTTGCCCGGCGCGCGGCGGCGATCGAAGTCGCCGTCGTGCACGGTGCAGATGCCCGCCGAGTCATAGCCGCGATATTCCAGCCGCTTGAGCCCGTCGAGCAGCCGGTCGGCAACGTCGTCCTCGGTGCCGAGGATACCTACGATTCCACACATGGGGAGAGCCTAGTCGTAGAGGGTATAGGGAACGTGGATGCCCGGCGTGCCGGGCGGGAAGTCCTTGGTGTTGCGCGTGACGAGCAGCGCACCATGCACGCGGGCCGTGGCGTAGATGAGCGCGTCCATCAGTTTTAGCCGGCTGTGATGCCGGATTTCTGCGGCGTGCAATGCAATGGCTGCATCCACTTCCACGATCTCGAAGGGAGCGATCAGTCGTTCTACCGACCTGCGGGTCGCATCCGGTTCGCCAGCAAGAACCTCCGTCCACACGATCCGACTGATGCGGTACCGATCGTACAATTTCAGCTCCGCCACCGCGGCCGTCCGGGCGTTCAGCCAATCGATCAGGATGTTCGTGTCGAAGAACGCCTCACTCACCGGACGGATTTCGTTCTGGAGTAATGCTCGGCGGGTACGAAGTCAGAGTCGTGCCTGATCGCGTGCTGATACTCGACCGAATCGCCGATGTCGGTGCGATCGCTCCAGTAACCGGCTCCTTCGTCGATCCACGATGTGTCAGCCGGGTCGCTTCGCTCCGCCCGAAATGTCGAGACTGCCTCACGCACCACCGCCGCGCGGGACTTTCCCTCGCTTCGCGCCCGCGCGTCCAGCCAGGAGATGTCATCTTCCGGGATATCGACCAGCGTCCTCATGCCACGCTGATATCACACCCCGATATCACTTCCCAGCCTTCTTGGCGCGGGACATCGCCCTGAACCGCGCCGCCCAGCCCGCCTTGGTCTCGGCAGCGGGTCGCACCAGCCGCAGCGCATCCGCGTCGACATCGGTGGTCACCACCGATCCGGCGCCGACGATCGCCCCGTCGCCAATGCGCACCGGCGCCACCAGCGCCGAGTTGGACCCGATGAAAGCCCCCGCGCCGATCTTCGTTCGATACTTGAAGAAGCCGTCGTAATTGCAGGTGATCGTTCCCGCACCGATATTGGCATCGGGACCCACCTCGGCGTCACCGATGTAGCTCAAATGGTTGGCCTTGGCTCCTTCGCCCAGCCGCGCCTTCTTCACCTCGACGAAATTGCCGACCTTGGCGCCCGTCTCCAGCACCGCGCCGGGACGAAGCCGCGCGTAGGGCCCGACCTCGCAGCCGCGCCCTACCGTCGCCCCCTCCAGATGGCTGAACGCGCGGATCGTCGCGCCGTCCGCCACCGCCACGCCGGGCCCGAACACCACGTTGGGCTCCACCGTCACATCGCGGCCCAACTGCGTGTCATAGGCGAACCACACCGTGTCGGGAGCGATCAGCGACACCCCATCCGCCATCGCCCGCTGCCGCCGCGCCTGCTGCCACGCCGCCTCGACGCGCGCCAGTTCGGCGCGGCTGTTCACCCCCGCGACCTCGCCCTCGCCGGTCTCGATCACCGCCGAGGCGCGTCCGTCATGCGCCGCCAGCATGACGATGTCCGGCAGGTAATACTCCCCCGCCGCATTGTCATTGCCGACCCGTGCGAGCAACCCGAACAGATCCTCGCCTCGCACCGTCATCAGTCCAGAGTTACAAAGCGTTACGGCACGTTCCTCAGACGAGGCATCCTTGAACTCGACCATCTTGTCGATCCGCCCGTCCGCGTCGGCAACGATCCGGCCATAGGCGCCGGCATCGGCAGGGCGGAAGCCGAGCACCACCGTCGCCGGGAGGTCGGGCGCGTGCAGCCGATCGAGCATCCGCCGCATCGTCTCGGCCGAAATCAGCGGCACGTCGCCGTAGAGGATCAGCACGTCGCCAGCGAAGCCGCCCAGCGCCTCCTCTGCCTGCGCCACCGCATGGCCGGTGCCGAGCTGCTCGGCCTGATGGCAGACCGACACACCGTGCGGCGCCACCGCCGCCTCTACCTGGTCGCGGCCGGCACCCACCACCACGATCGCCCGCTCGGGCTTCAACTGCGCCACCGCGGCGAGCAGGTGGAGCAGCATCGGCCGCCCGGCGATCGGATGGAGGACCTTGTGCAGATCCGATTTCATCCGCGTGCCCTTGCCGGCCGCGAGCACGATGGCCGCGAGCGGCCGCTGGTGAGTGTCCGCCATGGGCCATGCCCTGCCACCTCCGGGTTGCCATTTCCAGAGCGAGCCGCCACCGCGCCGCAGCATGAGCTTCCCCTTCGCCATCGTCGGCTTCGATCTCGACGGCACCCTGCTGGACACCAGCCGCGACCTTGCCGCCGCCGCCAATGCCGCGCTCGCCGCGGGCGGACGGGGTCCGTTGCCGGTCGAGGCGGTGCTGGCGCGGGTTGGCGGCGGCACGCGCAATATGCTCGCCGGTGTGCTGGAGGTGAGCGGCGGCGCCACCGCGGCAGAGGTCGACCGGCTGCTGCCGGTGCTCCTCGCCCATTATGAGGCGAACATGACCGTCCATACCCGGCCCTATCCCGGCGTCGTCGGGGCGCTCGACGCTCTGATCGCCCGCGGAGTCACCTTGGCGGTGGTGACCAACAAGCTGGAGGGCTTCGCCTCCACCCTGCTCGCGGCCACCGACCTGCGCGATCGCTTCGCCTGCGTGATCGGCGGCGACACGCTGCCCGTCGGCAAGCCCGCACCCGACGGCATCGTGGAGATGGTGCGGCGCTGCGGCGGCGGACGAGCGGCATTCGTGGGCGATTCGATCTATGACGTGCGGGCGGCGACGGCGGCCGGCGTGCCGGTGATCGCCTGCCGCTTCGGCTTCTCCCCGGACGAGGTCGACTCGCTTGGCGCCGATGCGGTGATCGATGATTTCGCCGCCTTGGTGCCGGCGCTGGAGCGGCTGGGATGAGCCGCCGCATGCTGCTTCGCCTCGTCCTCTTCGCCGCCGCGCTGGTCGTGGCGGTCACCATGGCGCTGCTGCCCGATCCGCCGCAGCTCGCGCTGGAGGGGTTCGGCGACAAATATCGGCACATGACCGCCTTTGCGGTGCTGTCGCTGCTCGCCGCCCGCGCTTTTCCGAGTGCCTCGTTGTGGCGCGTGGGCGAGCGGCTGTCGTTCCTGGGCGCGATGATCGAGGTCGTCCAGTCGATCCCCGCGCTGCACCGCGACTGCGACATTCTCGACTGGCTGGCCGATACCGCCGCGATCGCGGTCGCGCTGCTGCTGGTCGCCGCTATCCGGTCGCGCCGCCGCGCCGCCACTTGATCCACAGGTGCCGCGCCAGCATCGCCGGCGGCATGCGCAGCCAGTGCGAGCGGACGTAGAAGGCGAGTTCGGTCACCGGGCGAGTCGGCCGCCCCCAGCCGTCGCGGGCGAGCAGGCGGCGGCGGAACAGACGGTCGGAGGACCTCAGCTTGGCGAGTCGTTCTGGCACCGGCGTGCCATAGAGCGCATGCGACAGGCGCAACCCGCGCTCTACCGCAGGCGTTAGCTGGTGGAGACGGGCACGTTCCAGCAGCCGCCCCTCGAACCCTTCCTCCTCGCCGAACTCCCGCACCAGCCGGTCGATGTCCCACAGGTTGCGCAGCCCGCCCGCCAGGTCGCCATCGGCGAACAGGTGCGCGGTGGCGTGGACCACCATGTCCTCCGGCGACAGCACCTCCAACCTGTTGTCGAGCGGCACCGCTTGGCGGACAAGCGCCGCCGCATCGGGCTTCGGCCGGGCGGTGAGCGGCAGGATCGTGTGGTGAACGTCGATCATCCGGTCGCGCTCGCGGTGGATCAGCGGCGGCAGCTCGTGCATCCAGCGCCGGTAGTAGGCGTCGTCATAGGGGTCGGGCTTCACCCATTCCCAGCCATGCGCCAGCAGCGCGCGCTCCACCGCGTCGAGCCACCCGCGCGGCACGAGGATATCGAGGTCGCCGATGAAGCGCCCCTGCCCCGCCGCCAGCCCCGCGGCGGCATAGGCCGTGCCCTTGAGCAGCACCACCGGGCAGCCGAGCGGCGCCAGCGCCCGGCGCGCCATCTCCGCTTCCCACAGCGCCGCCCGCCGCTGCTCGACCGCCGCGTCGCGCGCGTCCGCCAGGATCCGCGACACCGCGACTGGCACTTCCAGCCCCGCGCAGCGCTCGGCGAGGCTGCCGATCAGCCGCTCGGCCCGCGCCATCGTCAGCAGCGCGGTCCAGCTCTCCACATCCAGCGCCAGCACCGTCTCGGGCTCTGCGAGCGCGCGAACCAGCAGAGCCGCGTCGCTCACGCCCATGCCCGCTCCACCGCCGCCAGCGCCGCCGCGGTATCGGGATAGTCGACCGCCAGCGCCGGCACCTCGCGCACGAATCGCGTCAACGCCGCGAACCCGCGCTCCGCCATCGAAACGTAATTGGTCGACGCCTGCGTCAGCCGCACGAACGCCTCCAACGGCGGCACCGGCCGCGCGTCGGCGGCGGCGCCGTAGCGCGGGAACAGCAGCAGCGCCGGCGTCGCCGGCACGTCCATCGCCGCGATCGCCCGCGCGTCGGGCACCAGGTGGCGGATGTCGCCCTTGGGCGTGCCCGCCAGCAGCGGCCCGAACCGCGCGCCCGGCACCGCCCGCTCCACCTCCGCCACCGAGGCGTTCTTGAGGCTGACCAGCCGGGGGAAACCATGGATCAGCCCCGTCTCGGGATCGAGCAAAGCGAACTCGTCCCCCATCAGCCGCCAGCCACGCGCCGACAGCAGCGCCGCCAGCGTCGACTTCCCCGAACCCGACTCGCCGGTCATCACCAGCGCCCGCCCGTCGCGCTCGACACACGAGGCATGGAGCAGCAGGTGGCGGCGGTGCCCCAGCGCAAGCTGTAGGTTCATCCCCATCTCCGCCGCGAGCAGCCCATGCGCCAGCGGCAGCGGCGCGGCGTCGGGCAGCATGAAATCGCCCTCGATCAGCACGCTAGGCCGGATCACCCGCCGCCACGGCCGCGGCGCGCGCAGCCGGACGGTATAGTCGGGCACGTCGTCGAAGCGTGGATACTCCGCGTACAGTCGCTCCAACGCCGCGATCGGCGCCCGCCAGTCGCTGCCGATGCGGAAGCTCGCCGGGCCGATGCGGAGCTTGGTCTGGTGCCTCACCCGCGCTCGACTAGCCCGGCCTCGACCAGTTCGTCGAGCCGCGCGGCGAGCACGCCCGCATCCGCATCGGGCATCTCGAACTGCGCGCGCAGCCGCTCCAGCAGTTCTGATACCGAAGTCCAATCGCGTCCCAGCGCCGCAAGCAGCTCGGGCACAAGCGGCTCGACCACATGGGTCATGCCGGAAGGCCGATGATAGATCACGGCCAGGTCGTCGAGTTCGGCCACCCCCATCGCCTCGGCGGATGGCGCGCGATAGCAGCTCACCCGCGCGGGTTTTGGATCGAGGCGAAGCAGGTGAAGCCGCTGTTGCCGCGTTGCAGCCTGCGGATATAATTCAGATAGGCGCTGGTCTGGCCGCTGGTGGTCCAGGGCAGGTTGTCGCCCTCGTACAGTGCGGAGCGGACCTCCTCGCCCGAATAGGTCCGCCATGCCGGCGGATAGGAGCCCCAGGTTCCCGCCGGCACCAATGTGCCGTCCGCCTTGATCCACTTCGAGCGGTTCGCCGCCTCGGGCACCGCGATGTCGCAGTTGAGCACCGATCCCGCGGTCGCCGCCAGCGCCGGCCGGATCGTCACCACCGCGGCGGCACCGGTGGCGCCGAGCCGCAGCACGCGGCGGCGCGCGGCGTTCGCGGGGGCAAGCTCGGAATCGTCCTGGTCGCGCATCGCCGTCCTTATCAGTCGGCGGGCCTTTCATAATCGTAACGCGTCGGCAAGGCAGGCGAAGTACGGCGTCCCGGCCCGGCACGTTAACCGTGATCGCCCGCACGCTTGCGCCGCTTTGACAACGGGCAGCGGCGGACTACGGCTTGCGCATGTTCGATCTGCCGTTCCGCGTCTGGCCTGCGCTGGGGATCGTCGTGATTGCCGCTGCGATCGTGGGTGCGGTCGCATCCTCGCTGGTCGGGGCGGCGGCGACGCTCGTGTTCGGCGCTGTGGCGGTGCTGCTCGCCGCCGAGCAGGAAGAGGAGGACGAGGATGTCGATGCTCCCCCTCCGCCACCATTGCCGCAGCCGGTGGAAACCGTTCTCGACGCGATCGTCGCACCGGTCCTTGTCGTACAGGACGGCCGTATCGCCATCGCCAACCGCGCCGCACGCACGCTGCTGGGCGAGCATGTCGCAGGGGAGGACGCACGCACCGCGATCCGCCACCCCGCTGCGGCCGAGCGGCTGACCGCGAATCTGGACGGTGCCACGCTGACCCCGGTCGACCTGGTCGGCATCGGCACGCTCGACCAGCGCTGGCAGATGCACGTGACCCCGGTGGGCGACGGCACCCGCGTCGTCTATCTGGTTGACCAGACGGGCAATTACGCGACCGAGCGGATGCGCGTCGATTTCGTCGCCAACGCCAGCCACGAGCTGCGCACCCCGCTCGCCTCGATCCTCGGCTATGTCGAGACGCTCAGCGACGAAGCGGGGGAGGATCCCGCGTTGCGCCAGCGCTTCCTGCGCGTGGTGCTCGATGAGGCACACCGCATGCAGCGGCTGGTCGAGGACCTAATGTCGCTGTCGCGGATCGAGGCGGAGAAGTACCGCTCGCCGTCCGCGCCCGTCGACCTGATCGATCTGGTGTGCCAGGCACGTGACGAGCTGGCGGTCGGCCATGCCGCGCGTGACCGCGCGATCGAGATCGCCGCCGAAGCGCCGCTGCCGCCCGTTGCCGGAGATCGCGTGCAGCTTTCGCAGATGATCCACAATCTCGTCGGTAACGCCCTGAAATATGGCGCTCCCGGCACGCCGGTATCGATCATCGTCGCGCTCGATGGGCCACGCGCGATTCGGCTCACCGTCACCGACCAGGGCGAGGGCATTGCCCCCGAGCACCTGCCGCGGCTGACCGAGCGCTTCTACCGCGTCGATCCCGGCCGCAGCCGTTCGCTGGGCGGCACCGGCCTCGGCCTCGCTATCGTCAAGCACATCGTCGAACGGCACCGCGGACGGCTGGACATCGCCAGCGTGGTGGGCAAGGGAACCCGCGTCACGGTCACCTTGCCGGTGCTCGATGTCATCAAGGCGTAACCGGAGCGTCACATGGGGGCGGCGGCGCACTGCGCCACAAGGGGACTCGATGAAACGCATCGCTGCGATGGTCGCGCTGGCCGCGCTTTCGCTCGTCGCCTGTCGCGATCAGGCGAACGGCGGGGGCGGCACCCGTGATCAGATCGCTGTCGTCGGCTCCTCCACCGTCTATCCCTTCACCACCATCGCCGCCGAGCGCTTCGTCGCCGCCGATCCTGACGCGCGCCCGCCGGTGATCGAGTCGACCGGTACCGGCGCGGGAATGAAGCTGTTCTGCGCCGGCGTCGGCGCCGCGCACCCGGATATCGCCAATGCCTCGCGCCGGATGAAGCGCAGCGAGTACGACACCTGCCAGAAGAACCGGGTCGGCCCGATCCTGGAAATCCAGGTCGGCATCGACGGCATCGCCTTTGCCGAGGCGATGCGCGGCCCGGCGATGGCGCTGACCCCGGCGGACATCTATCGCGCGCTCGCCGCCACCCCGCTGGGTCGGCCGAACCCCGCGCGCACCTGGCGCGACGTCAATTCCGCGCTGCCCGCGGTGCCGATCCAGGTCTATGGCCCGCCCGCCACCAGCGGCACCCGCGATGCGCTCGCCGAACTGATCCTCGCTCCCGGCTGCGAGGCCACCGATCCGCAGGCCAAGGCGCTTAAGGAGCGCGACGAGGACGCCTACAAGCAGCGCTGCCTGCGCGTGCGCGAAGACGGCGGCTACATCGATGCGGGCGAGAACGACAACCTCATCGTCCAGAAGCTCTCCGCCAACCCAAATGCGCTGGGCGTGTTCGGCTATTCCTATCTCGAGGAGAATGCCGGCACCGTGAAGGGCGTCCCGCTGAACGGCATCGAGCCGACCTATGACGCGATCGCGAGCGGCGCCTATCCGGGTGCCCGCCCCCTGCTCCTCTACGTCAAGAAGGCGCACCTGCGCGCCATCCCCGGCCTGCAACGCTTCTTGGAGGTCTATGCGACGCTCTGGAATCCCGACGGTCCGATGGTGAAGCGCGGACTGATCGCCGCGCCCCAGGCGATCCGCGCGCGCTCGGCGGCGATCATCCGCACCGGCACCCCGCTCGATCCGGCGGAACTACACTGATGTCAGGCACCGCGCTCGTGATCCTGATCGTCGGCCTGGCGTTGGTCGGCTGGGCAAGCGCCCGCACCCGCGCGCGGCGGTTCCGCGCCAGCACCGCACGGCGCTTCTCGTCGCTGCCACGCCATTACGGCTGGTTCGTCGCTTTGTGTACGGTGCTGCCGCCGCTGCTGTTCCTGTTCGTCTGGGCGCTCACCTCGCCTGCGCTGGTCACCGAAGCGGTGATCGCCACGCCCGCCGGAGCACACCTGCCCCCGCCCGGGTTCGAGCGCGGCGCGATCCTCGCCGAAGCGCGGGCGCTCGCCACCGGGCGCATGTCGGGCGCGTTCAACCCGCTCGCCGAGCAACTCGCCCCTGCCTATCGCGATGCCCAGGCGCGCTACGACTGGATCGCAACCGCGCTGGTGCTGCTGCTCGCCTTCGCTGGCGGCGCGCTCGCCTTCCTGCGCGTCCGGCCCGATTTCTCCGCGCGCACGCAGGTGGAGCGGGTGACGATGGGCGTACTGCTCGCCGCCTCGCTGATCGCGATCTTCACCACCATCGGCATCGTCGCCTCCCTGCTGTTCGAGAGCGCGCGCTTCTTCGCGATCGTGCCGATCACCGATTTCCTGTTCGGGCTGCACTGGTCGCCCCAGGTGATCGACGCGCGCGATCCCGGCGCTAGCCTGGGCGCGGTGCCTTTGTTCTGGGGCACGTTCTTCATCGGCGCGGTGATCGCGATGGCGGTGGCGATCCCCTTCGGGCTGATGAGCGCGATCTACCTCACCCAATATGCCCGCCCCACCACGCGCCGCTGGATGAAGCCGGTGCTGGAGATGCTCGCGGGCGTCCCCACCGTAGTCTATGGCTATTTCGCCGCACTCACCGTCGCCCCCGCGATCCGGGGCTTCGCGGTCTCGATCGGCGTCTCCTGGGCGTCCTCCGAGAGCGCACTTGCGGCGGGCGTGGTCATGGGGATCATGATCATCCCCTTCGTTTCCTCCATGGCCGACGACTCGATAGCGGCGGTGCCCACCGCGATGCGCGACGGCAGCCTGGCGATGGGCGCCACCTCGTCCGAGACGATCAAGAAGGTGCTCGTCCCCGCCGCCCTCCCCGGCATCGTCGGCGGCGTGCTGCTCGCGGTCAGCCGCGCGATTGGCGAGACGATGATCGTGGTGATGGCCGCCTCGGGCGTGGCGACCCTGTCGCTCAACCCCTTCGCCAGCGCCACCACCGTCACCCGCCAGATCGTCGACCTGCTTACCGGCGAGGCGGAGTTCGACTCGGCCAAGACGCTCGCCGCCTTCGCGCTGGGGCTGACGCTGTTCGTCATCACTCTGCTGCTCAACATCGTCGCCCTGATCGTGGTGAAACGCTACCGGGAGGCGTATGAGTAAGTCGCTCGTCGCGCAGCTGCCCACCGGCGGCGCCGAACCCGCCGACCGTACGCCGACCGACTGGCGGACGGAGGCGATGCAGCGCCGCATCCGTCGCCGCTATGGCGCCGAGCGCCGCTTCCGCTTCCTCGGTCTCGCCGCGGTGGCGCTGTCGGCCGGGTTCCTCGCCTTCCTGCTGTTCACCATGCTGGCGCAAGGCGCGAGCGGCTTCACCCGCACCGAGATCGCGCTGCCGATCGACTTCGCTGCCGCGAACCTGAAGGTGGATGGCGCCCAGCTGCGCGGCCGCGGCGCCGATCTTGCGCTCGCCGGCGCTGGCCTTGAGGATGCGGTGGACAATGCCGCGTCCGCCGCCTTCCCCCAGGCAGGCGGCGCGGAATTGCTTTCGGACGGCGCCTGGCAGGTGGTGCGCGAGGCGCTCAAGAACGATTCCTCGCTGCTCCGCCGTCGCGCCTCCATCTCCGTGCCGGTCAACGCCGATGTCGACGTCGCCTACAAGGGCGATGGCGCGCCGGCGGCCGAGAAGATCGTCGCCACGCTCGGCGACCGCCTGTCGCGCGGCTGGAACGGCACCTTCCTCTCCGCCGCCGACTCCACCGACCCTACCCGCGTCGGCATTTGGGGGGCGCTCAAGGGCTCGCTGCTCACCATGGTGGTTACGCTCGGCCTCGCCTTCCCGATCGGCGTGCTCGCGGCGCTCTATCTTGAGGAGTATGCCCCCAAGAACCGCTGGACCGACCTGATCGAGGTGTCGATCAACAATCTGGCGGCGGTGCCCTCGATCATCTTCGGCCTGCTCGGCCTGGCGGTGTTCCTCGGCACCTTCGGCCTGCCCCGGTCCGCGCCGATCGTCGGCGGGCTCACGCTCGCGCTGATGACCATGCCGGTTATCGTCATCGCCGGGCGCAACGCGATCAAGGCGGTGCCGCCCTCGATCCGCGACGCCGCGCTCGGCATCGGCGCCTCGCCCGTCCAGGTCGTCTTCCATCACGTGCTGCCGCTGGCGCTGCCCGGCATCCTCACCGGCACGATCATCGGCATGGCGCGCGCGCTGGGCGAGACAGCGCCCCTGCTGATGATCGGCATGCGCGCCTTCATCGCCGCTCCGCCGGAGGGGCTGCGCGATCCCGCCACCGCCTTGCCCGTCCAGATCTTCCTCTGGTCGGACGAGGTGAACCGCGGCTTCGTGGAGAAGACCTCCGCCGCGATCATCGTGCTCCTCGTCGTCCTCCTGGCGATGAACGGGCTCGCCATCTATCTCCGCAACAGGTTCGAGGTCCGCTGGTGACACACAAGATCACCGCCCACGACGTCAATGTCTTCTACGGCGACAAGCAGGCGATCGACGGTGTCTCGATCGACATCGATCAGGAGGACGTTACCGCCTTTATCGGCCCCTCGGGCTGTGGCAAATCCACATTCCTCCGCACCCTAAACCGAATGAACGACACCGTGCCCTCGGCGCGCGTGCAGGGCGACATCCGCCTCGACGGCGAGGACATCTATTCGAAGGACATGGACGTGGTCCAGCTGCGCGCCCGCGTCGGCATGGTCTTCCAGAAGCCCAATCCGTTCCCCAAGTCGATCTACGAGAACGTCGCCTACGGCCCGCGCATCCATGGCCTCGCCTCCTCGAAAAGCGAGATGGACCGCATCGTCGAGGCCTCGCTCACCCGCGCCGGCTTGTGGAACGAGGTCAAGGATCGCCTGAACGATTCGGGTACCGCCTTGTCGGGTGGCCAGCAGCAGCGGCTGTGCATCGCTCGCGCGATCGCGGTCGACCCAGAGGTGATCCTGATGGACGAGCCGTGCAGCGCGCTCGATCCGATCGCCACTGCGCGGATCGAGGAGCTGATCCACGAGCTGCGCGGCCGCTACGCCATCGTGATCGTCACCCACAATCTCCAGCAGGCGGCGCGCGTCAGCCAGCAGACCGCCTTCTTCCATCTCGGCCGGCTGATCGAGCATGGCCCGACCTCGGACATCTTCACCAATCCGCGTGAAGAACGCACGAAAGACTATATCACCGGGCGATACGGGTGAAGGATCGCACCATGGCTCAAGGGCAGGACCACACGCTCAAGGCGTTCGACCAGGACATCGTCACCCTGCGCGGCCTCATCAGCCAGATGGGCGGCATGGCGGAGGAGGCCATCGAGCAGGCGATGCGCGCGCTCCAGCGCGGCGACGCCGAGCTCGCCGCCGAGGTGAAGGCTGCGGATGCCAAGATTGACGCAATCGAGGCGGAGGTGGAGCGGATGGCGGTGCGCACCATCGCGTTGCGCGCACCCATGGCCAACGACCTGCGCGAGGTGGTCGCCGCGCTCAAGATCGCCGGCGTGGTCGAGCGGATCGGCGACTATGCCAAGAACATCGCCAAGCGCGTGCCCCAGATCGAGAGCGAGCACCGGATCGAGCCAATCTCGATCCTGCCCGCCATGGCCAAGATGGCGGCCGAGATGGTGCACGACGTGCTCGATGCCTTTGCCGCCCGCGACGCCCACGCAGCGCTTTCCATCTGCGAGCGTGACGACGCGCTGGACGATTTCTACGACAGCATCTTCCGGACTTTGGTGACCCATATGGTGGAGAATCCGAAGACGATCAGCCAGGTCGCGCACCTGCTGTTCGTCGCCAAGAACCTCGAACGCATCGGCGACCATGCCACCAACGTGGCCGAGATGGTCTATTTCGCCGCCACCGGTACCCGCATGGCGGATCGTGAGAAGGCGCACGGCTGATGGCAAAGGCGCGCATGCTGTTGGTCGAGGATGATGCCAGCCTCGCCGAACTGCTGGTCTGGCACTTCAAGCGCGAGGATTTCGAGGTCGCGCACACCATCGATGGCGAGGAGGCTTTGCTCCTCGCGCGCGAGAAGGTGCCCGACATCGTCCTGCTCGACTGGATGGTCGAGGGTCTGTCGGGGATCGAGGTGTGCCGCCGGCTGCGCCGCGCCGCCGAGACGCAGAACGTGCCGATCATCATGCTCACCGCGCGCGGCGAGGAAGAGGATCGCGTCCGCGGGCTGGAGACGGGCGCGGACGATTACGTCACCAAGCCCTTCTCCCCGCGCGAGCTGGTCGCGCGCGTCGGTGCGGTGCTGCGCCGTGTGCGTCCTGGGCTCGCCGGCGAGGTGCTGAGCTACGCCGACCTCGAGATGGACACGGTCGGCCACAAGGTCCGCCGCGGCGGCGCGATCGTCCCGCTCGGGCCGACCGAGTTCCGCCTGCTCAAGCACTTCCTGGAGCATCCCGGCCATGTCTTCTCGCGCGAGCGGCTGCTCGACAGCGTCTGGGGCCACGACAGCGACATCGAGGCGCGCACCGTGGACGTCCACATCCGCCGCCTGCGCAAGGCGATCAACGAAGGCGGCCGCCAGGATATCATTCGCACCGTCCGCTCGGCAGGGTACGCGCTCGATTCAGGGCTCTGAACCCCATGCCCGTTTGTGCTGAGCGAAGTCGAAGCACTTGGCTGCGCGCAAGGCTTAGCCTTCGACTTCGCTCAGGCCGAACGGAGATAGCTCAACCTGGGGACGGTTCTACTGCTAGATTAGCCCCGCCAGCGGACTCGACGGATCGGCATAGCGCCGCAGCCCCATGCGCCCGGCGCGATAGCTCAGCCGGCCCGCCTCCACCGCGGCGCGCATCGCGCTCGCCATTAACACCGGGTCCTTGGCCTCGGCGATCGCGGTGTTCATCAGCACGCCGTCGCAGCCCAGTTCCATCGCCACCGCCGCGTCGCTGGCGCAGCCGACGCCCGCGTCCACCAGCACCGGCACCTTGGCGCCCTCCACGATCAGCCGGATCGTCACCCGGTTCTGGATGCCCAGCCCCGATCCGATCGGTGCGCCCAGCGGCATGATCGCCACCGCGCCCGCCTCTTCCAGCTGCTTCGCCGCGATCGGATCGTCGACGCAATAGACCATCGGCTTGAAGCCCTCGGCTACCAGGGTCTCGGTCGCCTTCAGCGTCTCGCGCATGTCGGGATAGAGCGTGCGCGCCTCGCCCAGCACCTCCAGCTTGACGAGGTCCCAGCCGCCCGCCTCGCGCGCCAGCCGCAACGTGCGCACGGCGTCGTCGGCGGTGAAGCAGCCCGCGGTGTTGGGCAGATAGGTGAAGCGCTTGGGATCGATATAGTCGGTCAGCATCGGCGCCTTCGGGTCGGACACGTTGACCCGGCGCACCGCCACGGTCACGATCTCGGCGCCCGACGCTTCCAGCGCCGCCGCGTTCTGGGCGAAGTCTTTGTACTTGCCCGTGCCGACGATCAGCCGCGAGCGGAAGGTGCGGCCCGCCACCGTCCAGCTGTCGGTGTCCACAGCCGCGGCATGATCGCCGCCGCCGACCCCCGCGATCGGATGATCGCCGCCGCCGACAAAGTGGACGATCTCGTAGTCGTCGCCATCCTCCACCCGCACGTCGGCGAGCGTGGAGCGCGGCACCACCTCCAGGTTGCGCTCCACCGCCACCTTCTCGGGCACCAGCC
>NZ_JBELLZ010000021.1:0-42272 GCF_042096255.1 Sphingomonas sp.
GGGCCCAAGAACCTCGCGGCTCTGATCCAGGAGGTCGTGTCTCCCCCGCCCCCGCGGGGATGGGCCCGTTTTCCGAGGATGGGGCGGCACGGGTTTTCGGTCTCCCCCGCCCCCGCGGGGATGGGCCCCCGCTTGTCCTCATCGTAGACCGCACCCGATGGTCTCCCCCGCCCCCGCGGGGATGGGCCCATTTCGGGACTGCTGGCTGGTGTCAGTGTCGCGTCTCCCCCGCCCCCGCGGGGATGGGCCCCGAATTCAGCAGCGCGATCAGCCAGTCGATCTGTCTCCCCCGCTCCACGGGTGGGCCGTGACCAAGTCAACGATCGAGCAGCGCGCCGCCGTTTCCGCGCTTCCAACCCTCACCTGTCGCGCATTACCCCGGGACTGCCGCCAACCTTGACGCAGCTCCCGTCAGCGCTGTGCAAGCAGCCTGGCATAGAGCGCCGCGCCTTGGCCGGGCGGATATAGGGGTGGGGCGGGAGCGAAGGCGTTCCCGAGCCTGGCGACGAATTCTTCGCGAACCAAGGGCTCGTTGAGCAGCACTCCGCCCGACCACGACACCGGCACGCCTGCAGCGCGGTCAAAGCCCAGCACGGCCCGTGCTGCGGTCGCGAGCGCCACCAACTCCCGCGCCGCCAACCGCAGAATGTCGTGTGCCGCGACATCGCCTGCACGGGCTGCCTGCGACACGAGCGGCGCCAATGCAGCGATGCCGTCGCGCCCGAGCCCCGCAGGTCCCATCACCCGGGCGCACAGGTCGAGGTCGTCGCCGAGCGCCAGCGCCTCCGCCACGATCCCGTAGAGCGGCCCTCGCGGTGCGCGCCCGTCGCTCATTCGGGAAAACAGCGCCAAGCCCTGCACCGCGATCCAATAGGCCGAGCCCTCGTCGCCGAACACCTCGCCCCAGCCGCCCGCACGCGCGGCGCGGCCGGCGCGCTGGCCGTAGGCGATCGAGCCGGTACCCGCGACGACGTTGATCCCGTCCTCGCAGGCGAGCGATCCCGCCCAGCCGCACACCATGTCATTGTCGCAGCGGTAGCGATCGTGGCCGAGCAGCCGGCCGCATGCCTCGACGATCCGAGGGTCGATGACAGCATCCTCGCCGAAGGCCGGCAGGCCGAGGAAGACGTAGTCGAAATCGCGCGCGGCGACCCCGGTCTGGCCGGCTATCGTGGCGACCCCCTCCGCCAGCCGGCGCATCGCCTCGTCAAAGCCAACCTGCAGGTGATAGGTCGTCCCGGTGACGGTCCGTGCGACCACCTGTCCCGCGGCGTCGATGGCGACGAACTCGGTCTTGGTGCCGCCGCCGTCGACGCCGAGGAACAGACTCATGCCGGCAACGCGTGGATCCGCACGCCCTGGACGACGCGGTTGACGGTGCCGCTGGCATTGGGCCGATCCGGCGTCAGGCCCAGCACCTCCGAGACGTGCAATGCGAAGGCCTGGGCGGGCGCGATGAAGGGGAATAGCAGGTCCGCATCCGCGGCGTCGGCCATGCCGCGCACGGTGATCTCCGCATGATCCCCGGCCTGCGCGGAGACCACCACCAGCGCGCCGCAATGTCCATCGCCGCGCAGTTCCTCGATCATGTCGAGGTCGTAGCGTCGGGTAAGCGGATCGTTCGAGACGAACACCACGGCGAGCGTGCGATCGGTGACGATCGTCTTGGGGCCGTGGCGGAAGCCGAGCGTAGTGTCGAAGGCGGTGACGACCGCGCCGTCGCTGAGTTCCATCAGCTTGAGCGCGGCCTCGCGCGCCAGCCCCTTGAACACGCCGCTGCCGAGATAGACCACCCGGTCGAAGCCGCGGCCGGCCAGGTCGGCGGCCAGCGCATCGGTGCGGGTGAGAACATCCTCCACCGCTGCGGCGATGGCGGGCACGCGCGCGTCCATGTCGGCGATCCCGCCCAGCACGGAGAGCGCCGCCAGCATCATCGCGGTGAAGCTGCTGGTCATGGCGAAGCCGCGGTCATGGGTTGCTTCGGGAAGAACGAGGACGTGTGTCCGCGCGCCACCGCGCTGCGCCAGTTCGCCCTCGGCATTGCAGGTGACGATCAGGTGATATGCCTCCGCAACCTGCACATCGACCAGATCGACCGCAGCGACGCTTTCCGGGCTGCTTCCCGAACGACCGAACGAGACCAGCAGCACCGGTGTGTCGCGGCGGAGGTGGAGCGCGGGGGCGCTGACGATGTCGGTGGTCGGGATCGCCTCCACGAGTCGGCCGAGCCGCGCCGACAGCCAGGGCGCGAGACACTCGCCGATGAAGGCGGAGGTGCCCGCGCCGGTCAGTACCACGCGCAGTTCCGGGCGGGCGAGCAACGGCGCCAGGAACGCCTCGATCGCCGCGCGATCGGCGGAGAGCAAAGCCTGGGTCGCGCGCAGCGTTTCGGGCTGCTGGTCGATCTCGCGCCGCGTCCAGCTCACGGGGGCGGCAACCAGGGTGTCAGACATGGGGGTGGCAGGCTCCATGATAGGCGTCGAGCGTGGCGGTGATATGCGCCATGACCAGCTCGGCCGGGTCGTTGGTGATCCGCCCGGCGCGCAGCGCGGCATAGGCGATCGGGAGATACTGGCTGACGAGCGGCAGCGGCGGCGGCGCGTCGCGCAGGTTGGCGAACAGCCGCTCCTGCGCGGCGGCGATCTCTGCGTCCGGCCAGTAATAGCGGATGCGATCGGACAGGCTGTACTGAAGTTGGCGGGTGAGCGCGGCGCCTTCAGCGTGATAATATTTCCGCCAGTTCTTCGGCTCGGCGCGCATCCGCTCCAGCGTCACCGTGCGCAAGCTCGCGCGCCGCTCGATCGGCACCGTCTCCGCCTCAATCGCGTCGAGTGCCCACAGCGCCTCGCGCAGCGCGAAGGTGACACCGGGGCCGACCTTGAGGATGGCAAAATGGTCGCGCACAAGGGCCGAAAGCGCTTCCGGCGTCTGGTAATCGGTCGAATGCGCCTCGTAGACCAGGGGGGTCGGCTCGATGGCGTGGCTGAGCGCCACCGCGCGCTCGGGACGGTAATCGACGACCTTGTCGTGATCGAACTCGACGCCCGGCTGCACCACCGTCGCGACCACCCGGGCCCAGGCCGCGCCCATGCCCGCATCGCGGAACAGGTCACGGTGCATCTCCACCGTGGCGATCGCCGCCTCCGGCGTGGTGAGCGCCAGCTCCTCCAGATCTTCGGCGGCACCGCCCGGCACCGGCACCTCGGTGCCGATGACATAGACGGGCGCATCGGCGGGATCGCCCGCGAACGCATCCTCGGCGGCGCGGCACAGGCGCGCGGCGCGTTCGGCGATCACCGTCTCGGGCAGCGGCACCGGATCGTCGGCACAGCTCATCGAGCAATCGAGATGGATCTTGCGGAAGCCGGCGCGGACATAATCGCCGACCATCACGCACGCCTTGTCCATCGCTTCCGCCGCGGGCAGCGCGGCCCAGGCGTTGGGGCCGAGATGGTCGCCGCCCAGCACCAGCCGCTCCAGCAGGAAACCGGCTTTGGCCGCGATCCCCTCGACGAAGGCGCGGAAATCGGCGGGCACCATGCCGGTATAACCGCCGTCCTGATTGACCTGGTTGGAGGTCGCCTCGACCAGCGCGATCTCCTGCCCGGTGGTGCGCGCGTGGCGCAGCGTCGCCTCGATCACCAGCGGATGCGCCGAGCAGACCGAGGTGACCCCGATCGCCTCCCCCGCCTTGTGGCGGGCCACGATGTCCAGAATCGCTTGCACGTCGGCTTCCCCTTTCCCAGCCAACCTAGTCGCTTGCGCCACTCACCGCAACCAACCGAAACACATCGAAACTATGCAGATGCTGCTGCCTCGTCGTCAGCACTGTCCGGTTCGATCGCGAGCAGCAGCGAGGCGGTCAGCGCCAGCGCGATGCCGAGCGCCTTGAGCGGCCCCGGCACCACGCCCAGCACCGCCAGCGAGATCAGCGCGGTGGCGAGCGGCGCGCCGGCATTGGCCAGCGGCGCAACGATGATCGCCTTGCCGTAGCGAAAGGCGAACACCAGGGTCAGCGCGCCGATCGCGTTGAGCACCTGGATCAGCGCGGCGAGGCCGGGCCCGTCGATCCCCCAATTGATCGGCCGGGAGAAGTCCGTCATCGCCCAGGCGGCGGGCGCCAGCAGCAGCCCGGTCAGCGCCATGTAGACGAATATGCTCTCGGCCGACATGATGTGGTTGGCGGCCTTCATGAAATAGGCCTGCACGCCCCAGCACAGCATGACGATCAGCGCCGGGATCAGCCATCCCGCCTGAGCCCCCGCCCCGTCAGCGCCAGGCGCGAAGTCGAAGGTCGGCAGCGCCAGCAGCGCCAGCACGATGCCCAGGGCGCCGAGCCGCCCGGTCCGCTCGCCCATCAGCAGGAAGGACAACGCGATGGTGATCACTGGCGACAGCGAGATGATCGGAAAGATCAGATACGCCGGTCCGCGCGCCACCGCGTAAAACAGCACCAACTGCCCACCCGCGCCGAGCAGGCCGACCGCGAGGCCATGGCCGATCGCGCGCGGGCTTCGGTCCAGCCGCCAGCCCGCCTGCGCCAGCACCACCACCGCGGGCGGGATCATGGTCAGCGCCCAGACGCAATAGACCAGGGTCTCGGGAAAGCCGCGCTGCGGCGACACGCCCGAAAAGGCGCCCCAGATGCCCCACAGCACCACCGTAACCAGTGCGTTGACCAGCCAGGCGCGCGCGCCCGGCGCGGCCAGCGATGCCGCCGCTGCGGTCACGCGACCTTCTCCGCGCGCACCAGCAGGAAGCGCTGGAACTTGGCCTTGATCGACGCCTCCGCCCCGCTCGCCCGGCCGAGCGGCGCGCCGGTGAAGCCGTCGGTCAGCATGTAGCTGCCCGCGCCCAGCCCGCGCAGCGCCACCGGCCCGTCCCAGGCCTCGGCGTAGAAGGCGTAATGGAGCACGCCGTCCTTCTCGATCGCATGTCCTTCCGGCTTGTCGAAGCCGATGTCGTACAACCCGCCGAGATAACGACCCTTCGACAGCATGTTGGCGCGATACAGGTCAATCCACTTGCGCCACACCGCCTCTTTCTCAGGCGTCAGCACGAAGCCGCCCGGCGGCAGCGGCTCGCTGGGCTTGGCCGTGTCCTTGGGCCAAGTGAACTTGGTCGAGGGGATCGCGCCGATGCCATAGGTGGAGGCCCAATCGTCGCGCCCGTCCGACAGCTCGACATGGTCGCCGGTATAGGGCGCACTCGGCCCCATCAGCGCCTTGAAGGTCTTGCCCTTGCTGCGCACCTGCCACGACGAGGTCGGGTCTGAGGCGGGGGTGTTGTTGGTGCCGATCAGGTTGTGGAAGGCGAAGCTGTCGCCGCACGGGCACAGCTCCATGATCGCCTCCGGGTTGGCGGCGATCGCCTCGTCGTACAGCGCCTTCCAGAAGTCCTGGAGCTTCTCGAAGGATTCCTCGGGCCGCGCGTGGTTGTGCGCGGGATTGTAGCAGGGGGCGACGCCGTTGAGGTGCTGGCCGTCCAGCTTGATCCCGTCATAACCCCATTCGCCGATGATCTTGCGGACGATGCCGCGGAAGTAGTCGACCGTCGGCTGATAGGCCGGGCAGAGCGTATAGGCATCCCACCAGCTGACATTCTGCGCGGCGCCGTCGCGGCCTAGCACCAGCATGTCGGCGCGCTCGCGCAGCAGTTCGGTGCCGGGGTCCACCGCCAGCGGCGCCAGCCACAGGCGCGGGCGCATGCCGTCCGCCTTGATGCGGCTGGCGAAGGCCTTCATGTCGGCATCGCCACGCGGGAAGCGCGTGCGGTCGATCTTCCAGTCGCCTTCCGCGGTCTGCCAGCCGTCGTCGATCACCGCCCATTCGAAGCCGAGCTCCTTGGCCTTGGGCAACGTGCCGTACACCTGCTCGGCAGTGAAGCTGCGCTCATAGCCCCAGGCGCACCAGATCGGCGCGTAGCTCGATTCGGGGATCGCGGGGGCGGCGATGCCCCGCTCGGCCATCAGCCGGCGATAGGCGTCGAGCGGGCGGAAATGGTCGCCCGCGTGCGCCATCACAAAGGTGGTCGGCAGCGTCAGCGTGGCGCCGGGCGCGAGCAGCATTGTCTCGTCGCCGGTCATGCCGATCCGCGTCCCGCCCGGCTGGGACGCGACCGGCAGCGACACCAGGCGCGGCACCGTCTCCAGATGCCCGACCGCCAGCCCGACGTCGCGGCGCCAGACCACCGATACGGGCGTGCCGCCGCCATAATCGGAGCCGTTCATGCCCATGAAGTTGCGCTGGTCGAAACCGGGCTTCACCGGCTGCACCCAGTCGCGCCGATCGGGATGCGACGCGCCCGAGAAGCTCCACGCGCCGTCGGGATGCGCGAGCAGATCGTGCGTCGCCGCGCGCCAGCCGGACACCGCCAGCGGGGCGGTGCCGGTGTTGCGGTAGCGCGTCTCGTAGATCGCCAGTCCGGGATAGGCGTCGAGGAAGGTGACCGACAGCGCCTGCTCCAGCGCGCCGCCCGAGGTGGCGCGCAGGCGGTGCCGGCGCCCGGCGCCGTGCGGACCGGAGACCGGCTCTTCCGCGCGGTCGAGCAGCAGGAAGCGCTCGGCCGGCCGGCCCGCGACCAGCAGGGTGTCGCCCGCCGCCATCGGCGTGATCGGCTTGCCGCGCCAGGACAGGCGCGAGCGCATCGCCGCGTCGAACTCGATCGTCAGCGTATCGTCACCGAACCGCGCCCCTGCGGGTGCCGCGGCCCACACCCGGCCGGCGAGGCTGGGCGTCGTCACCGCCGCCGCGCCCACCATCAGGCGGCCAAGCATTGCGCGGCGGCTGACAGGTTGGGACGGCATGAAAAACTCTCCCCGTACGCGCGCCTTTATGGCGCCGGACAAAGAGCTTGCACCAACCTCCGCAGCGGCGCAAACGAAAATCGCAACAAAACGCGCGTTATGTTGCGAATACGCGCGAACAGGAGATCGGACAATGCGAAGGATCGCGACCCTGCTGCTCACCGCCCCGGCAGCGATGCTGCTCGGCGCGGCGGCGCCCAGCGGCTATGGCGAGGCGGATTTCGATTCCGTCCGCAAGTTCGATGCGCATTTCCACGCCAATCGGGAGAATCCCGCCGCGCTGGCAGTGGCGCGGCGCGACGGCTTCGAGATCCTGTCGATCAACGTCGATTATCCCGATTTTCCGCCCCTGTCCGACCAGGCGCGGATCGCCGAAGCGATGCGCGGCACCGATGCGAAGACCTTCCATTATGCGACCGCCTTCTCGATGCAGGGCTTCGGCACGCCGGACTGGACCGCGCGCACCATCCGCCAGCTCGACGCCGCGTTCGCGCGCGGCGCGATCGCGGTGAAGGTGTGGAAGAACATCGGCATGGTCGCCAAGGATACGAACGGCAAGCGCGTGTTCCTCGACGATCCGCGCTTCGACGGGGTGATGGCGCATCTGGAAAAGCGTGGCATCCCGCTGATCGCGCATCAGGCCGAACCCAAGAATTGCTGGCTGCCGCTAGACCAGATGACCACCGCCAACGACCGCGACTATTTCAAGGCGCACCCCGAATATTACATGTACCTCCACCCGGAGGAGCCGAGCTACGAGGCGCTGATGGCGGCGCGCGACCGCTTCGTTGCGCGGCACCCCAAGCTCGCGTTCGATGGCGCGCACATGGCCAGCATCGAGTGGAGCGTCGACGAGCTCGGGCGCTTCCTCGATCGTTATCCCAATGCTGTAGTCGATCTCGCCGCGCGCATGTCCAACCTCCAGGTCCAGTCCAACGCCGATTTGGAGAAGGTGCGCGCCTTCTTCATCCGCTACCAGGACCGCATCCTCTACGGCACCGACCTGACCGACAGCCCGCCCGATCCCGCCGCGCGTGCACAGAACCCGCCCGCGACCGACGATTTTCCTGGGGAGGCGGACCGGGTGTGGCGGGCGGACTGGCGATATTTGGCGACGCCGCTGAGCCAGCGGGTCGATGCGATCGAGGCGGACGCCAAGGGGCTCGACCTGCCCCGCACCGTGATCGACAAGATCTACTGGAAGAATGCCGAGCGGTTCTTCCGGCTCTCCCCGTCACCCCGGGCTTGACCCGGGGTCCCGCTGCCTTTCCCACGCAAGAAGAAGCGGGACCCCGGCTCAGGCCTGTCCTGAGCTCCGCCGAAGGGGCCGGGGTGATGCACCATCACGCACAATGCAGGCGAAAGCCGAACCGCTCGGCCGCGCCCCGCATCTCGCCCTCGCCCGCATCGGTCACCAGGTCGTCGACCTCGCCGATGCTGAGGATACGGTGCAGGCAGACACGGCCGAACTTGCTGCGATCGGTGACGGCGATCACCTGGCGCGCGGCGCGAACCATCTTGCGGTTGAGCATCGCCTCCGGCTCGAAATGGGTGGTGATGCCGCGCTCGAGATCGAAGCCGTCGACGCCCAGGAACAGCTTGTCGACATGCAGGTCGTCCAGCGCGCTTTCGGTCTGCGCGCCGTAGAAAGCGCGGTTGCGGCGGCGCAGCGCCCCGCCCAGCATCACCACCGTGATCCGCTCCTTGCGGGCGAGCGCACACAGGATGTCGAGATCGTTGGTGAGGACGGTGATCTCCTCGTCGTCGGGCAAATGGTGCGCGATCTGGAGCGTGGTGGTGCCCGAGTCGAGCACCACCGAATCCCCCGGCCGCACCATCGCCGCGGCCAGCGCGCCGATCCGCGCCTTCTCGTCGATGTTGATCGCGCGCTTGGCCTCCACCGCGGGCTCGGCGGGGAAGTTCACCGCGTCGGCCGAGATCGCCCCGCCATAGGAGCGCTCGGCAATGCCGCGCTTGGCCAGGAAGTGCAGGTCCTTGCGGATCGTCTGCATCGAGACGCCGAACCGCTCGGCCAGCGGCGCGACCTGCACGCTGCCCTTCTCGCGGACCATGGTGCTGATCTGCTGCCGCCGCCCACTCGTATCCCGGATCATCGCCGCTTCCGCTCCTGCTTCGCCGATGCTTATCAGCGGCGACACGCAACGACAACAAAGCGCTTGCTTTCGTTATTTACCGTTTGACACGCAAGTTGCGCTATGGAACGTTTCGGAAAATAGCGCGCCATCAGCGGACGACGGATCCGCGGCGCCGAAGAGGGGAAGGGTTATGATGCATCGGCTCCACTGGCGGTCTCTCGTGCTCACCGGCGCCAGCGCCGCGGCCTTGCTGGCCGCGCAGGCTTCGGCGCAGACCCAGCCTTCGCAGTCGAGCGTCGATTCGCCCGATCCCGATGCGGTGCTCGCCGATCCGGCGCAGCAGCCCGGGAACACCGGCGCGCCCGATGACGGTGCCGGCGACATCGTCGTGCGCGGCGTGCGCGGCAGCCTGTTGCGGTCGATCCAGGCCAAGCGCGACGCCGACACGATCGTCGACGCGATCTCGGCCGAGGAGCTTGGCAAATTCCCCAACCGCAACGTCGCCGAGGCGCTCGCCAACATCCCCGGCGTGACGGTCGGCCGTGATGGCCGCGGCGAGGGGCGCGACATCACCATCCGCGGCCTGGGCTCCAACTTCGCGATCACCACCCTCAACGGCCGCATCCTGCCCACCGACGGGCCGGACCGCTCGTTCCAATTCGACGTGCTGCCGTCCGAGATCATCTCGGGCGCCGAGGTGCAGAAGGCGGTGCGATCGTCCGAGCTGGAAGGAAGCATCGGCGGCAACGTCGACCTCAGGACCGCCCGCCCGCTCGACCGCCCCGGCCTGCACGGCTCCGCCGCGGTGGAAGGCCAGTATAACGATCTGGTCGAGAAGGGCGGCTACAAGGTGACCGGCGTGGTCAGTGCCACCTTCGCCGACGACACGATGGGCGTGCTGATCGGCGCCAGCTACAACAAGTATAAGTTCCGCACCGACAATCTCGGCGAATATTCGATCACCGACGGCACCGAGGCGAGCTATGGCGTCGACTTCAACCGCGACGGCAGCGTCGACCCCGACGAGAACGGTCCGGCGTATATCTGGCCGGACTATTTCAGCACCGGCTATGTGCTCGGCGAGCGCGAGCGGATCGGCTCCGCCGCGGCGTTCCAGTGGAAGCCGTCGAGCAACTTCGAGCTGACGATCGACGGCATCTACAGCCACTTCGACGTCAAGCAGAGCAACTACCGTGCGTCGAACTACCTCAACCCGCTCGGCGACGACGGCGAGCTGCGCTGGAACCCGGACTCGATCACCGTCGACGACCGCAACGTCGTCACCGGCTATTCGCTCGACAATCTCGTCGCCGAGGTGCTGACCACCGACGAGCCGCGCAAGAGCGAGACCTGGCAGGTCGGCGGCCGGATCGACTGGAAGCCCATCGACCGGCTGAAGCTGGCGATCGACGGCTATTACGGCCGCGCCAGCGACAATACCGGCGGGCAGAACCGCTTCGTCGTCGCGGGCATCCCCGGCGCGTCGGCGGTGTTCAATACCCGTAACGGCGGCATCCCGGATCTCGCCATCACCCTCCCCGGCGGTCGCACGCTCGACCAGGCGACCAACGACGATTTCCGCGCCCACTATATCGGCATCCAGGGCCAGAACATTCGCGACGAGATCAAGAGCGGCAAGCTCGACGGCGAATGGGAAGTCGACAACGGCATCTTCCGCTCGCTCGGCTTCGGCGTGGTCTGGACCGACCGACGCAAGCGGGTGAACCAGATCGACAACCAATACACCACCTCGTGCCTGTACTGCGGCTATCCCTTCACCTTCGGGCAGATCGGCGCCGATGTGGTCCGCCCCGGCAACGTCGACTACGTGCTCGGCAAGCTGGGCGGCAACTTCCCGCGCAACTTCCCCTATTTCGACATCGACACCTATCTCGCCGCCTTGCCGCGCGCGGACAACAACCCGGCGGTGCTCGATCCCAACAGCTGCCTCGACGAGACCGGCGCGGAGATCCCCGGCTGCGAACTCTCGCCCTATCCCGCCGGCTTCTCCAACCAGGTGATCGAACCCAACCTGCCCTCCTCCTATTTCATCAAGGAGCGGACCTGGGCAGGCTATGCGCAGTTTAACCTGCGCGGGGAGCGCTGGCGCGGCGAGATCGGCGCGCGGCTCGTCTCCACCAAGGTGTCCTCGACCGGCTACAGCGCCACCATCCGCAGCATCATTCCGCGCGCGGGGACGCAGGACAATGACGTCGATTTCAACCCCGTTTCGCAGGTGACCGGCGGCGGCGACTATCTGCGGCTGCTGCCCGCCGCCAACTTCGCCTATGACCTGGCCGACGGCTTCCGCATCCGCCTGGCCGCCTCGCAGGCGATCTCGCGGCCGACCTTTGCAGAGCTGTCGCCGGCGCAGGACGCCACCTCGGCGCAGTCGGGCACGTTCATCATCTATAATGCGGGCAACCCGAACCTGAAGCCCACCTCGGCGGACCAGGCGGACATCAGCCTCGAATATTACCCGTCCAACCGCCTCGCGCTGACCGCGGCGGCCTTCTACAAGCACATCACCAACTTCGTCTCGACCGTGCCGGTCGACGTGGTGATCACCCCCACCAACCAGCCGACCAACCAGCAGCAGGCGTTCAACTTCGTCGAATATCGCGTGATCAACGGCGACAGCGCCGACGTGTACGGCCTGGAGGTCGGCGGGCAATATTTCCTCGACAACGGCCTGGGCGTACAGGGCAACGTCACCTACAACCACTCGCGCGCCACTTCGGGCGATGTGACCACCGATCTGCCCGGCGCGATCCCCTTCTCCGCCAACGCCAAATTGTTCTACGAGAACCACGGCATCGGCGCGCAGGTGTCGTACAGCTACCAGGGCGGCTTCACCTATGCCCAGTCGGGCAACCTCGGCTACCTGCCGGTCGAGGAGGACGCCTATCACGAGATGTCGGCGACCCTGTCCTACGACATCACGAGCAACATCTCGGTCTATGGCCAGGGATCGAACCTGCTTGGATCGGCGGTGAAGCGGTTCAACACCTATCGCAACGTGCCCAACTTCTACGAATATTCGGGCCGGGCGTTCTTCTTCGGGGTGCGCGCGCGGATGTAGCCAAGCGTCAGCGTGCGCGGCCGCGCGCACTGACCGGCCAGATATCGACCAGGGTGCCGCCGCGGACGACGTGGTAGTGATCGTAGAGGTTCACCGTCGGATCGCAGTGCGGCACGGTGAGCGTGACGCGGTCGCCAGGGCGCAGCGCGGTGCCGATGCCCGGCGCGATCAGCGCGGCATGTTCGTCGCCCATGAAGGCGAAGGCAGCGCCGGCCGCCGCGCCGTCCCGCACGCTCGCCGCGCCGCCATCGGTGGAGAGCGACTTGAACCCGGCGTCGATGGTGACCAGCGCGTCGTGGTTGGCGCTGACCACGCGGCTGTCCACCGCCAGCGCGACTTCGAACGGCGCGGGATCGTCGGGCGTCAGCGCACAATCGAGATACTGGCGGTCCATGAGCACGTAGGAGCCGACCTGAAGCTCGGTGAACACGCCCAGCGTCATATCGATATGGTGCGTGCCGGTCCCGCCGCCCGAGATGATCGGGCAGGAGAAGCCTGAAGCCTTCAGCGCGGCAATCACGCCGCGCAGATAGTTGGTTCGCTCGGTGATCGCCGCCGCGCGCTGCTGGTAACCCTCCAGGTGCTGCTGGACGCCGCAATAGAATTGCACGCCGCGCAGCCGCAGTTGCGCGCAGCCGGCGATCGTCTCCGCCAACGCCACCGCTGCCTCCACCGAGGCGACGCCGGTACGACGAATGCCGGGATCGACGTCGATCAGCACGTCCAGCGTCGCGCCCACTTCCCCGAGCGCCGCGTCGATCGCGCGCGCCACGTCGGGATGGTCGACCACCGCCATCAATCCCTTCGCGCGAGCCGCCAACGCAGCGAGCCGCACGATCGCTGCCGGCGCGGCGACGGGCGAGGTGACCAGCACGCCACCGACGCCGCCGTCGACCATCACCTCGGCCTCGCCGATCTTCGCGCAGCACACGCCCACCGCGCCCGCCGCAATCTGGCGGTGCGCGATGTCGACGCTCTTGTGGGTCTTGGCATGCGGCCGCAATGCGACGCTCCGGCCGGCCGCAAGCGCCGCCATCTTTGCGATGTTGCGCTCCATCGCCTCCACGTCGAGCACCAGCACCGGCGTGTTGAGCGCCGCGCGCGAGCCCTGCTGGCCGATCAGCGGGCGATGCAGTTCCAGGTCGTCCATCAGCCGAACAATGCCTCCAGATGCGGGTTGAGGAACTTGCCCGCGGGATCGGCCGCGCGCCGCACTGCGCGATAGCGTTCCGCCATCGGATAAAGCCGGGTCACCGCGTCGCGATCCAGCGTGTGCCGTTTGGCCCAATGCGGGCGGCCGCCAGCGGTGCGGAACACCGGCTCCGCCGCGGCAAACGGTGCGCGCCAGTCCTGCCGCGCATATTGGTGCATCGAGATAGCGGCGACCGGACCGGCGTTCATCGGACTCATCCAGATATTGTCCGCCGCGACTAGCCGGAACTCGAAGGGGAAGGACACGGGCAGGCGATCGCGCCGGATCAGCCGCACCAGTTCGTCCAGCGTGTCGAGGCCGACCGCGGCGTGCATCTCATACTCCATCTCCTCGAACCGGATCGTCCGGTCGGAGGGGAAGATCGCCGGCGCCGGTCCGCGTCGTCCCGCGCCGAAGCCGGTCCGCATCATACCACGCTGGAGCCAGGGGATCAGCCGCGGCACCGCGACACCCAGGTCGAGCAGGCGCCGGAACATCGCCTCTTCCATGTCGCTGGTGGAGGCGGGCGCGTCGCAGGGATCGCACGGGTCCAGCGTCTTGAGAATTACCTGGTCGCTATAGGGGAACAGCCAGAACTCCAGGTGCCGGTGCCGCTGCGCCTCCTCCATGAAGCGCTCGCGCACCTCGGCCCAGCGCCTTTTCTCGATCCGCTCGACAAGATGGAACGCGGGCACCACCGCCACCTCGACCTCGGTAGCGATCCCGAACATCCCCAGCGACAACCGCTGCGCCTCGAACAGGTCCGGGTTCGTGCCCGCGTCGCACCAGCGCGTGGCGCCTTCGCCATCCATCAGCCGGAAGCCGCGCGCGAAGGTGGAGAGCGAGCCCAGCGCGACGCCGGTGCCGTGCGTCCCCGTCGCCATCGCCCCGGCCAGCGACTGCGGGTTGACGTCGCCCTGGTTGGCGAGCGCCAGCCCCTCCTCCCACAAGGCCGCGGTCAGCCGCTTGAGGCTCCACCCGGCCGGCGCACGCACGTTGGTACGATCGGGCGCGATGTGGAGCGTGCCTTCCATCCGCTCCAGCGAAACGATGCATTCGTCCGAGGCGCACAAGGGCATGAAGCTGTGCCCCGCCCCCGCCACCCGCACCCGCGGCGCCGCCCGCACCACGGCGGCAAGCTCCGCCTCGTCACGTGGAGCTACCAGCATTCGCGGGTCCGCCGAAACGCTGCCAGACCAATTGCGCCAAGGCGCGCGCTGTTCCGCCATGCATCCCCTCCCAGAGATGCCGCGCAGCTTCGCCGTCCCCGGCGCCCGCGTCCAGCCCTGCGGCGTCCACCCTCAGGCGGGCGTGCCAAGCTCCGCGAACATGCGGTCGAGCACGAGCGCCGCATAGTCGGCATTGGCGTGGCTGAGGTCGTCCGCCTCCTTGCTGTCGTTCAGGCGCACGCCGCTCTGCATCAGCTCGATCCGGGTGAGCAACGGCGCATGCAGCGTCTCCTCCGGCTGCGCGATCACCGCGTGCAGCCCCAGCCGGGTGTGCGCGCGCTCCACGGCCAGGCGCAGCCGGTCGCCATCGCCGTTGCTTATCGCCGTGCCGATCCAGTTTCTCGGCTCCTGAACCAGGAGCTCGGGCGAGGGCAGCGGCTGCGGCAGCCCGATCACAGGGGGCGCATCGCCCGCCCGCAGGATCTCGACCACGCGCCCGAACAGCGAGGCGCGCAGCAGGCCCTCCACGGCCAAGTCGAACGTGTCCTCGGACACCAGGAAATCGCCTTCCGCCATCGCATCGGTGCGATGGGCCTTGTAGAGGGGCCCGAGCAGCCGCGCATTTGAGCCCAGCCCAACAAGCGCGACAAGGTCGATGTCGGCGAGATCGAAGCTGCTCGCGCCCCAGAGCTTGACCAGCTTCTCCGCGATCGTCGTGTTGGTCGTGCCGAGCACGCGATCCTTTAGGGTCAGCCTCGACAAGCGGTTTGCCGGCGCGCCGAAGAAGGCAAAGGTGACCCCGTCCGGACCGCGATAGCCCCCATCCAGAGCCGCACGATACGCCGCGATATGCGAATCGCCCAGGATCAGGATCCTCATCGGGCGAACTGCTCCAGCATCAGGTCCTCGCACACGACATCCTCGTCGTGGCGCTTTGCCTTGGCCGATCCCCGAACAGGCTTCACCGCTTCGGATACAGGCGCGGGCGCGTCCTCCAGATTGCCGTGCTCGCGGAAGAAGGTCCGCATCACGGTCTCGACACCCTCGGGAGTCACCGAGCGCAGGTTGGGTTCGAAGAAGCGGCCCTTGCTGAACGGCGTGGCGATCAGCTCGTAGGACGGAAAATAGTCCACGTCCTCGAACCGGTCGTAGAGCTCCCCGCAGGCGGCGCGCAGCACCGATTTGGAATAGGTGGTCGCCTGAAGCACGTGGGTCGGCGCCGCGGTCGCGGTCAGCGGCACCGGCGAAACGGTAACCAGGAAGCGCTTTTCGGGATCGTGGCGCTTCAGGATTTGGCGCACCCGCGCGAAATCGGCGACGACCTCGCCCACCGTATAGTTCTTGAAGCTGTAGCGATCGGCGTCGAAGGTGCCGGCGATCGTGCCCGGACAGGTCGGAAAGACCGTGCCGGTCGCGGTCTCGATCCAACCCTCGGTCAGGCCGAAGGTGAAGACCAGCACGTTGCACTGGTTGAACGCACGCTTCACTTTGGCGAGGTGGTGCGCGCGATGCGCCAGCACCATCTCCGGGCTGTCCAGCCCTGCCGGCTCGACGCCGGGGCGCTGCGCATCGAAGAACCGCCCGTCCTTCTCCCACACGCGGTCGCTCGGGGTTTCGCGCCCGAAGGACTCGCGAACCAGCTGGAGCATCTGCGCGGCGGTGTAGATGTTGGCATAGCGCGCCGAATAGAGGCCATAGCCGCGCGCCTCGGCCTGAGCCTTGTCGAGTCCGGGCGGCGCGGGTTCGGTATCGAGCACATCGCAGCCGCGCTGGCGCAGGTTGCGTGCGATATGCTGGGCGAAGCAGCTTCCGGCGGTGGCGATCCTGTCGGTTCGCGCGATCGGGAAGCGCTTGCGGTACAGCGCCTCGATCGTGGCGGGGTCGCTCTCTGCAACGCCGCTGCGCCAGAAGCGCTCGGGCGGCAGGTCACTGTAAGGTGACGCCGGCATATGATCCCTTTCCGCTGCGACCGCGCGCGCTTCTACCGCCATGCCACCGCATTGCAACATCGCGTCCAACGCTACTCATTATGGGCCGGACACCTCGCTTCGCTGTCGGCGCGCCTTGCGTTGCAGCAATCGATTGGATATCCCTTGCTGACACCCAATAATAAATGGTCGCCGGGAAAATGGGGGCTATTGCCGTTGTCAGCTGCGTAAGCGAAGGGCTGAATCTCGCATTCGACCTGGCACGGCTGCGCGATGTGGTCTGGGTCAATCCGGATGTGCTGACCTCCAGCTGCGATGCGGACGAGGTGCTGAGCGAGACGATGCATTCGGATCGCGATCATACCAGCATGCTGCGGGCCCTGTGCCCCGCCCATCTCGGCAATATCGTCAGCGTCGTGATGGTGAAGGATCCGCTTCACCCGACGGACGGCGCGGGCTGCCTCAAGCTCATCCGCGATCATTCCACGACAGGTGTGATGTCGGTGGTCGATGTATCGGCGCAGTCGCTGCGGGACGCGCAGTTTGCGCAGGCGCTGCTCTTCCGTCTTGCCGAACACCCGCAGGCCGCCGCTCACTGACGATCCGCGGAGAGACGCAGACGCGGTCTGACGACACAGGCGCGCGCCTGAGCGAGCGGACGTGGCCGGCGCCAGTCTAAGCGACGCGGACCCGTCATTTTCTTGACCTCGCGATGCTTTCGCGGCAAAGTGCGGCAGTAATCTTTACAGATGAAAAGGATAGAATGATGAGTGAAGAGACCATGGTTGCAGGTCAGGCCGAAGAGAACAAGGCAGACGAGTCTTCGGAGGCCACGAATACTACAGGTACTGTTCGGGTCAGCGCCAAGTGGATTGACAAGCGCCTCAAATATGTTGCCAAAGAGACGCGCCGCGGCGTCTTCGAGCGCAAGCGGAACCAGGTAGCCGTCGACGTGCTGCGCCATATCGCAACCGGAGAGGCGAAGTCGCCGCGCAACCTGGCCCGTGCCTTTGTCGAGGCCTATCCCGAGCAGCCGGCGGAAAAGCCCGAAGCGACGGAAGACACCGCCGCCTGATCTGCGTGCCCGTAGCGCTGGTCGTGCGCGGGCTCTCCGGTGAACGGTTATCCGTTCCCGCCCGGGTGCGATGCGCTGCCGGAATCTTCGATGACCTTTGACCCCTCGGAACAGTTCGATCGCGACACGATCGAACTGTTCCGATCGAGCCTCGATCCGCTAGAATGGGCGGGCTTCCGCGAGCGGTCGTGGCGCATGCGGGAATTCCTGGCACTGGCCTGCACCGATGGCCGCGCCCCCTATGCGCGGCTGCTCGACTGGTGTCGGTCGGTCGATGGCGCTGCCCCGTTCAATCCGCACGATACCGTAAGCGGCGACGCGCTGGTTCGCACCGCGCGTCTCGTCTCCAACCAGGCGCTGGGCGGCGAGGACGAAGCCGCCGCGCTGGCGCTCTACGATCGCGCCGCCGCGCTCTGTCCCGCCCGGTTCCGCGACGTCGACGTGACTCGCTACATCCTGCTGCTCGGCACGGCGGGCCGGGTAGCGGAGGCGCGCGCGATGCTGGCAGCGCCGCCCGGAGCATTGCTTTCGCCGCTCGAACAGGCGCTGCTGCGTTGCAACCTGCGTTACTGGCCGCGCACCCTGTCGGCGGAGCAGCGGTACGATGCGACGCATCGGTTGCACCCGCTCAATCTCATGCTCACCCGGGCGGGCCTTGCGACCCTGGGGTTCGATCAGCAGGGCAGCTGCTTCGAACGGCTCCACACCCCCACGCCGCCACCCGACATCGTGGAGGGGCCGCGGGTCAGCGTGGTGATGACCGTCTTCAACCCGCCGCTGCCGATCCGCCATGCCGTCGAGGGGGTGCTGCGGCAAAGCTGGCGCAACCTCCGCCTGGTTATCGTCGACGACCATAGTGATCCGCCCCATGCCGCTGAGATCGCGGCCTGCGCGGCGCTGGACCCGCGCGTCAGCGTCGTGCGGCTGCCGGTCAACGGCGGCACCTACCGCGCCCGCAACATCGGCATGGCGCGATGCGACGGCGCGCTGGTGACCTTCCACGATGCGGACGACTGGTCGCACCCGCAGAAGATCGAGCGGCAGGTCACGCACCTGCTGGATGGCGGTCACCTCGCCTGCACCTCGGATTGGGTGCGCGCCTCGCCGGAAATGGAGTTCCGCCTGTTCAGCGGTTCCGGCCGTCTGTCCTACGAGAACCTCTCCTCCTTCATGATCCGCCGTGAGGCGGCCCCGGAGATGCTCGGCGGCTTCGACGAGGTGCGCAGTGGCGCGGACACCGAGGCGCGCCACCGGCTGGAGGTCGTATCGGGGCGGCCGATCGGCCGGGTGGAAGGGCCGCCGCTGTCGGTGGGCTTGCTCCACGCGAGCTCGCTGACCAGCGAGAGCATCGCGCCCGGCTGGTTCTCGCCGCAGCGAATCCAGTATCGTGGCGGCTGGCGCCGCTGGCACGAGGCGATCCAGACGCAGGGTGCCGACCCGCGGCTGCCGCAGACGCCGCGGCCGTTCGCGATCCCGGTCGCACTCCGGCCCGATCGCGACACCGCGTCCGTGGCGGCGATGCCGGAGCGGATCATCCTGGGCGATTTCCGCTACGAAACGCCCGGCCTGCGCGCCGCGCTATCGCAGGCGCGGCGCTGGATTGCCGACGGCCACGCGGTCGGCCTGTGCCAGATGGGCGTGGTGCAGAAAGGCCGCATCCAGCGCGAGTGGCTGGCCGACCCGGCGCAGGCGATGATCTCGGCCGGTGCGGTCGCACGGATGGGGTTCGATGACGCGCTCCAGGTGGCCTTGTTACTCGTCGCCGATCCCGCTCCCTTCGATCTGCCGGCCGGTGCCGCGAGCCGCATTTACGCGGACGCCCTGATCGTCCGTGCCGACGGCTGGAGCCTGGGTCCCGCGTCCGGCCGGGCAGCACGGATCCGCCGGCAGATCTTGCATCTCGAGCAGGCGTTCGCCCGGCCGGTGCGCTGGCTCCCGGCCGGGACCCTCACGGGCGAGGCGCTCGCCGCGCTCGTCGGCCCCGGCGCCCTGGTCGGCCCGGAGGAGGCGGCGCGCCTAGGCCTGGGGGCCGCTGGCGATGAAAGCGGGTAGCTCGATCTCGGCCAGCCGCTCGCGCAGAGTGTCGATGCCCTCGAACCGCGCGTAGCGATCCCGCGTCTGCTGGTCGCCGCCGCTCCGCACCGCTTCCACCATCTCCGCAATGGTGTCAGCATCGGGCGCCACCCCCAGCCGCTTCAGGACGCGGTTGAACGCCGCCACCGCGACCGCGACGTCGCTGTTGTAGAGTTCCTCGAACGAGACGACGATCGGCGCCGCCTCCATCTTGCGCAGGAAGCGCCACGCCTTGGTCAGCGTTTCGATCGCCTCGGCCTCCTGGGCGGCGAGCCGCTCGACGTCGAGCGGCCGGCCGAAGGCGAAGTCGTCCTGCCCCTCCTCCAGCACCGTGCTGGGCCCCCAGGACTTGGTCCGCTCGGCATATTCCTTCGAAAGCACGCGCGGCAGCAGCTCGCGGCGCACAAGGAAGATCGGGGCATAGCCGAATTTGGTCGCGCTGGTCGCCAGCGCGCGGTTGACCGCGTTCGGCACCTTTTCGACGCAATGCTTCATGTTCTTCTTCTGTGCGCAGATCGCGTCAATGTCTGCCGCGAGCTTGTCGACATCCTTGTCGGCATTCCAGGCTGCGGTGACGCTGCCATGCTCGCGCGGCAGGTTGAACGGCTCGTCCTGGAACTTGGCATGCGCGGAGGCGCGGTTCAGGAATCCGTTGAAGTTGGTGCCGCCGGTGCGCTGCAGCGTCCAGATCACGAAGGGCGTGGCGATCTTGCCCGCACCGGTGTTCACCAGGGTCTGACCGGGTTCGGCCATCAATTCGTCCTTTCGTCGGGGAGCTTCGGTCAGCGGAACGCCACTTAACGGTTCGGGTCCACGAAAGGAGCCAGGAAGTTGGCTTCGCGCCAGCGCAGCCGCTCCTCGTTCCGCCCCTTCCAGTCCTGGTACACCGATTCCACCGCCTCGTGCCGCTGCGCGGTCCATGCCGGCAGCGGCGTCAGTGTCGCACGCGGTTCGGGAAATGTGAACTCGTCGAAGCCTTCCAGGGCCTTTGCATTGAAGGCGCTCCGGTCCTCATCGGATGCCCAGAACGACATCTCTTTAGGCGTGGCGAGCAGATCGGCCTGCTCGTCCTGCAAGGCGAACAGCCAGCGCCGCCGGCGATCCTGCTGGGACATGTCCCCCGCCCGCTTCTGCCACATGATCCATTGCACGGCATTCTTGGATATGGAGACGCGCTCCGAGCGCGCGTCCCACTCGCCGGGATCGGTGCCGAGCACTTCGAAGAAGGAGGCGAGCAGGCCGGTGCCCACCGCGTCCTCGAAACACAGAGCGCGCGTCGCGAAGCGCCGGCGCAGCGCGTCCAGGTGGAACTTGTAGTCGTATCGCATGCGATCGGCCGTGATGAACTTCTCAAAGGGTGCCGAGTTCATCGAGTTGACCGCAGACTCGGCGTACATCGACTCCGCAAAGGCGTCCGGGCGGCGGAAGTAGATGACCGCACAGCTATCCAGACCCTCGACGAATCCCGCCAGCCGGTCGAGATAGGCTTCGTGAAGATCATACTTGGCCTGTGCCGCCACCTTCTGGCCGTGGTCGGGAAAGATGTGACGATAGAAGGATTCCGCGGAAAGCACGACATGACGGTATTGCGTCGCCGCCGCGAGGATATGCTCGCGGAAGCGGGCGATCTTTTCCGCGGAGGCGGCGTCGGTCTTGGTCAGTGCTTCGGCAAAGCGGAAGTGCGCCCGGGCACTGGGCAGCTCCCGATTGCCGCCGAACACTTCCCAACCGGACGGATAATAGATTCCCTTCTCTTTCAACGCTTCCCGTTTTTCGAACAGTGCGCCCTGAAGGGTGGTAGTGCCGGTCTTGTGCGTTCCAACGTGCAGGACAATGCTGCCCATCTTGTCTTCCTTCGTCGGAGCGGCGTCCACCGGGGACGGCTCCATCCAGCTATCACATCCCTTCGGCATGCAGTCCTGCACGAGCCTGCCAAGCGCGCGCACCTTACCCGGGCATCAACGGAAAGCCAGCCGGCCCGAAGTCGTTACGACGTCTTCGCCAGGGAAGCGGTAGCCATACTGGCCGGTCAACGCTGCCGCTCCTCGGCAATGGACAAGCGATCCACGTCGCGCCGCAACCGGTCGTTCTCCGTCGCCAGCACCGCCACCTCGTCCAGCAGCGCCTGCCGCATCTCCTCGTGCTGGCGGACAAGCGCGGCGACCTCGGCAGTCAGGCGCTCGACCGTCGCGTCCGCCGCGCCGGCAGGCATGCGGGTGGCGAGCGCAGTTGCCAGGCGGGCAACATCGCCGCGCAGCGCCGCAAGATCGTCTCGCAAGGCTCCGTCGGCCGTCTCAATGGCCGGAGCGGGAAGCGTCTGGATCAGCCGCGGCAAGCCGTGGTGCACTGCTATCGCTGTCGGCAGCGGCGTCGCGGCCAGCGCGGCGGGCGCCAGCACGGCAGGCTCCGGGGGCGCAGCGTGCTGCTCGCCGACCGTCAGCGGATGATCGGCCGACACGGCGCGCGTGAACACTTCGACCGACCGGACCGCCAGCTCACCTGCCGCCGGGTTCAGCCGGAACAGCAGCTTGAACTGGTCCAGGTTGGCGGGCATCTCCTCGAGCACGCCTTCGGCGATCGCCTGCGTGCCGCCCTCCGCGCTCCGCACGATCCGCATGTCCCGTATGGACAGGCTGTTGTAGAAATCGTCGCCGCGCCGATGCTGGAGCACCACCGCGACCAGGACGCGCAAAAGGTCCGCAACTGACCGGGATGTCAGCACGATGCGCACCTGGAGCGCGCTTCCGGGTGCCACGGCGGGCAGCGGCAGGAAGGTGAACAGGTGGACCAGGCTTGCCGAAGTCGGCCAGGTCAGGCGCAGTTCGCCCTTCTCGGTACACGCGATCGTGCCGGGGGCGTCCGCGCGCAGCACGGTCCGCCAGTTCGGATCCGCGGGGATCGAGCCGATCCAGTCGCGGTTCGCCGCGATGCCGGAGAAGTCGTCGATCGCGAGCGCCGTCGCCCACGCGCGGTCGTCCCGGCGCTGCAGCGCTGCCTGCCTCATATCAGTCATGCGGCGCTGAGCTCCCCATCCGCGTCGGTCCGCCAGCCTGCCAGCATCTGCTCGAACACGGCCGGCGAGTAACGGCAGTTCGGCACCGCCATCAGCGTATCGGCGGTGCTGGCCCGGTCCTCGCCGAAGATCTTGCTGATGTTCTCCGAGGTACGGCTATGATATTCGGCGCCCCGGGTCCCGACATAGACGCGGGTACGTGCGTGAAGATCGGCGCTGAACAGCTTCAGTGTCTTGTAGTGGCGCATCGGGAGAATGATCGGCAGGTCCCAGACCGCGGTCCCCGGCGAGGGCGTGCCGTCGGTGAAGTGGAGCTCGTGAAAGCCCTGGTTCGGATGCTGGTGCGCGCGCACCCGGAACATCGGAATCTTGCGCAGCGTGTCGATCGTGCCGAAGGCATGATAGCGGACGTCGATGCCCCAGGCATAAGCGGCCCGATCTCCGAACGCCCATTTCACCGAATGGTGGTCCGAATAGTCGGGCGATGGCGGACCCGCGACGGCGCCGAAGGAGTCGAGTGCCGAGAACAGTTCGACGAAATTGTCCGCCTCCACCGGCCGGGATGGCACCATGTCGATCATCAGCGCGGGAATGTGCTCCAGGCCCTGTGCCTCCGCTGCCTCCGCAAGCGCCGGGAAGGATGCGACACCGGTCGGCAGGTCCACGAACTCGTCGGCGTCGATCATCATCGCCCAGCCGCGATCGGGCAGGAAGCGGCGTGACAGCACGTCCAGCCACATGCCCTTTCCGGTCGCGAAGCCGCCCGCGCGCGGCGCGAATACCGACACGTCGGCATAGGGCAGCACCTCCGCCACCGGCACGTCCGAATGGTCGTCCACGATGAAGAAGCGGCGCACGCCCCGCGCCTTGTAGTGGTCGTAGATCAGCGGCAGGAATTCGTTGTCGTTCTTCACCACCATGAACACGGCGACATCACGCTCGCCGAGCGGCGGCGCATCGACGTGACGGACCAGATCCAGCACCATCGGCAGCAACCGATCGGGCGCGATCGCATCGACCAGCTGGTGGCGCGCGGCCAGGACCTGGCGCATGTAATAGGATCGCGCCTTGTCGACCGAGTTGCGCCAATAGCAGATCGACTGGTTGAAATAGAGCATCGCGCCGAATTCGCTGCTCTCGGCGACATAGTCCGCACCGCGCGGATTGGCCGCGGCGATGCGATGCACCGGCGGCAGCGTCTGCGCCCGCGCGGCCAGCGCCGGCCGCGCCTCCAGAAAGGGCATCCCGCGCTTGGTGGAGAATACATGGTCGCGCGTTTCATAGCGATAGAAGGCCGCCTCGGGGTAGCGGACCAGCGCGCTGATCAGGAAATCGTTCTCGTCGAACTGCCGGGGCAGGAAGTTGGTGTCGTAGCCGACGTCATAGTACAATCGCCGCGAAACGCTGATGCGCCCGCTGGTGCCATCGCCCCAGTCGCCCGAAAATTGGTGAAAGGCGAACAGACCGGGGCTGCTGCGGTGGAGATCGAGCAATTGCTCCGTCTCCTCCAGCGTCACGTAATTGTCGCCGTCAAGGCTGGAATAGACCGCCCCGCGCATGAATGGGCGGAAGCCGTTCTTGGCGCGGCCGAAATGCCAGCGGTCGAGCGGATCGGTGACGATCAGCCGGAGGTAGCCGGTGGCCAGATTGTCCGCGAACGTCCCCCGCACCCAGTCGTGCGTCTCGGCATCGGTGTCATAGAAGAGAACGATGAACTCGATCTCCGCGGCGGCGGCGCGGTTCGCCTCGAGATTGGCGGCGAGCGTCAGCCGGATGTCGTCCGGCCGGTTCATGATCGGGATGCAATAGGAGATCGCCGGCCGCCGGCCAAGCGCGGCCGAGAGCCGCCCTGCTGCCTCGTCACTCACCGCCCCGCCCGGCCGACGCCCCAGCCGCCAGCCGAACGCCGCGAAATGCGCCGCAGGCGGCAATCCGGTCAGCGCCACATCGGGATAGGCGGCCAGGTACCAATCGGCATCGAACGCGTCGCTGTTGTCGACCAGGTCCACGGTTGAGGGAAACAGGTACGAAACTTGGTGCATCGATCGCGCGTCCTGGGAAGACCGTGGGGAGCGGTGGTTCGGATCAGGCCTTGGCGGCCCGCGCCCTGCCCTTGCGCCACAAGAGCAGCCGGTTGGAGCCGGGCGTCACGCCGATCCGGGCGCGGTCCTCGTTGCTGAGATCGTCGTAGCGGAACTGCCCGCCGGGCATGCCCTTCAGGGTCTCGATCAGGTCCTTGCCCATCCGCTTGATATGCCCGTACTTGCCATAAGTCTGCTGCCGCGCGTCGTCGTCGAGATGCTCGCCCCCTTCCTGCGTGTCCATGCCCATGTCCGGACCGGGCACCGAGAAAATGTGGTGGCCGCCCGGCTTCAGGATGCGCGCGATCTCGGCCAGCGTGTCTCGATACTGGCCAGGCATGTAGATCAGCGCGTGGTTGTGGAGCACGAAGTCGAAATAATCGTCCGGGAAGATCCAGAAGGGATCGTCGGGATCGAGCCGCAGGGTCTGCGCGGCCTTCGGGCGGCTCGGGCGGAACTCCGCCATGAGATAGCCCGTGCCGGCATAGGCTGTGATCTCGCGGCGCAGCTGCGCTTCCGGCAGCAGGTGGAGCACGCGCAGGGACGAGGACGTCTCGCCGAGGCCGCACAGCCCATGGCGGCGATACACCTCCAGCGCCACGCGATGCCGGCGCAGCGCCCCGCAATTGGCGCACTTCTCGCCCTCGCGCCCGCCTACCGCTTCGAAGGACGAACTCAGGCAGAAGTTGCAGCTCGGAGCTGGCGCCTCGCCCTCCGAATCCATCGTCTCTTCCTGTGCATGCTGCATGGCCGCTTCCTCCGCCATTTGCGTTTCCGTTGCGGACTCCCCGGCCCGCACGCGCCCCGCGGGCCGGATATCCGCGGCGCGCCCGAGAGCGCAAGGGTGAAGCTCGGTTAATTGCTGCAGCGCACACCGGCGGCCCTCCGCCAGCGATGGCAACGACACAAAACGGTAACCACTACGTCACCGGGCTGCAATCGGCCTCGCACATGGGCCCCTCCGACTAAAATACATCAAATCAGGGGGAACTTTCATGCTCACGAAGCGCGCGCGCGTGCGCCTTCTGGTCGGCACCGCGCTCGTCTGCGCACCGGCCATCGCTCACGCAGGCCAGGTCACCGGCACCGTGTCCGACAATAGCGGCACGCGCACCCTGCCGAGCGCGCAGGTGACGCTGGTGGAGCTCGGCCGGACGATCGAGGCCGACGACCAGGGCGGCTTCCGCTTCCCCGACGTCCCCGCCGGCACCTACACGCTGCGCGTCACCTACACCGGCGCCGAGCCGGTCGACACCAGCATCACCGTCGATGCCACGGGTGATCTGGTGCAGGACGTGGTGATCGGCACCGAAGGCGACATCCTCGTCACCGGTCAGCGCGCCAACCTTGCCAGTTCGCTGAGCCGCCAGCGCGGCGCCGACGGCGTCGAGAGCGTGCTGACGCGTGACTCGATCGGACAGTTCCCCGACCAGAACGTCGCCGAGTCCGTCCGCCGCGCGCCCGGCGTGAACGTGCTCAACGATCAGGGCGAGGGCCGCTTCGTCGCGGTCCGCGGCCTCGATCCGTCGCTCAACGCCTCCTCGCTCAACGGCATCCGCGTGCCCGCGCCGGAGGCGGACACCCGCTCGGTCGCGCTGGACGTAGTCGCGTCCGAGCTGATCGAATCGATCGAGATCAAGAAGTCGCTCACCCCGGACATGGACGGCGACACGATCGGCGCGTCGGTGGAAATCAACACCACCAGCGCGTTCGACCGCAAGAAGGCGCTGCTCGCCGGCTCGGTCGAAGGCTCGTACAACGACTATTCGGACAAGCTGACCCCCAAGGGCAGCGTCACCTTCTCGACGCGGATCACCGACAATTTCGGCGTCTCCGGCGGTGGTTCCTACTACCTGCGCAAGTTCGAGACCGACAATATCGAGATGGACGGGTGGGACGAGGATGATGCCGGCAACGGCTTCGCCGACACGGTCGAGTATCGCGACTATGACGTGCGCCGCCTGCGCACCGGCGGCTCGCTGTCGTTCGACTGGCAGCCCCTGCCATCGACCCGCCTGTATGCGCGCGGCATCTACAACCGCTTCTCCGACCAGGAGGATCGCCGCCGCCTGATCTTCGGATTCGACGAGGCGCCCAGCGCCTCGACCGGCAGCACCGCCACCTTCGATTCCGCCGATGGCGCGATCACCGTGGAGCGGGACCTGAAGGACCGGTTCGAGGTGCAGAAGATCCAGTCCTATACGGTCGGCGGCGAGACGGTGGAGGGGCCGTGGACATTGCGCTACGCCGCCGCCTTCTCGCGCGCCTCGGAAGTGGAAGACGGATCGATCGACCCGATCGTCTTCGCACGCGAGTTCAGCGGCGAGGAGGGCGACGATCTGGCCGTCGGCTTCGACTACGGCAACTACCTGCGCCCGCGCTTCACCGTTGCCGGCGCCTCGGTCGCGGACTTCGAGGATCCGTCGCAATATGAGTTCGACGGCTTCGACCGCACCGCATTGAGCAAGTCGGTCGACACCGAATGGAACTTCCGCGCCGACTTCACCCGCACCTTCGGCCTCGCCAACGGCACGTTCGACGTTCAGGCGGGCGGCAAGGCGCGCCTGCGCCGCAAGACCTTCGATCTCAACATCGAGACCGCGGGCGGCTTCGACGGCGACTTCACGCTCGCCGACGTGCTGGGCTCGCAGACCTATCGCCTCGCCGATCTCGGCCCGCTGGTGAAGAAGCGCGGCGAGCGCGGCTTCCTGCGCGAGAATGCGGACCTGTTCGAATATGACGTGCTGCCCTCGGCCTATGCCTCGGTCGCAGAGGATTATGCGGTCGATGAGGACATCTATTCGGCCTATCTGCTCGGCCGCTTCCAGTCCGGTCCGCTGCGGCTGATCGGCGGCGTGCGGATGGAGCGCACCGAGAACATCATCACCGGCAACACCGCCTCGATCGACGAGGATGCCGAGCAATTGCTCGTCTCGCGAAACCAGATCCGCCGCAGCTATACCGACTGGCTGCCGAGCGCGGTGGCACGCTTCGAGGCAACCGATGACATCGTCCTGCGCGCGGGCGTGTTCAAGAGCCTGGTGCGCCCGCAGATCGGCCAGCTCGCCCCCCGCTTCGCGATCGAGCGTGACGGCGACGAGGGCGAGGGCACGTTCGGCAACCCGGACCTCAAGCCCTATCGCGCCTGGAACTTCGATGCCGGCGCCGAATGGTATTTCGCCAAGTCCAGCGTCCTGCAGGTCGGCGCCTTCTACAAGGACATCTCCGACTACATCACCACGGTGACCTTCGAAGGCGACGATGCCCCCTACAACGGCGTCTATCGCGGCATCGGCTTCACCGAGGCGTCCATCCCGCTCAACAGCGGCAAGGCGACGATCTTTGGCGTCGAGGCCGCCTTCTCGCAGGTCTTCACCATGCTGCCCGCGCCGTTCGACGGGCTGCTGACCAACCTCAACTACACCTTCACCGATGCCGACGGCGAGACCTTCGACGGCGACACCGGCGGCCTGCGCGATATCCCGCTGCCCGCCTCGTCGCGGCACACGTTCAACGCGGTGCTTGGGTATGAAAAGGGCCCGGTCAGCATCCGCCTTGCCGGCACCTATCGCGACAAGTATCTCGACGAGGTGCAGGCGGTGGCCAGCGAGGACCGCTACGTCCGCCAGCACTTCCAGCTCGACGCCTCGGCGCGCTTCCGCGTGACCCCCAACCTCCAGCTGTTCGGGGAGTGGGTGAACATCAACAACGCCAAATATGTCGCGTACCAGAATGCGCCGATCAGCCGCCGCCTGCTTCAGTATGAGGAATATTCCTACACGCTGAAGTTCGGCCTCAGGGCGAACTTCTGATGCGGCGCGCTTTCCTGCTCGCCGCCGCGCTGCTCGCCATCCCGGCGGCGGCGCAGGAGAGCGCCCAACTGGTGCCGCGCACCCCGGGAACGCCTTATGCGCCGCGCTCGATCCCCGACCGGATCGTGCTCACCGCGGGGGCGGACCCGGCCCATGAGATGGCGGTCGCCTTCCGCACCGACACCGCGCAGGCCACCGCCGAGGCGCAGATCGCGCTGGCGGTGGACGGCCCGACGCTGGAGCGCGAGGCGAAGCTGGTCACCGGCACCACCCGCCCGATCGCCAGCAGCAACGGCCAGGCGCATTACCACCAGGTCCGCTTCGCCGGCCTCACGCCCGACCGCGTCTATGCCTATCGCGTCAAGGGCGCGGCGGGCTGGACCGAGTGGTTCCAGTTCCGCACCGCCGCCCCGGCGTTCAAGCCGTTCCGCTTCCTCTATCTCGGCGACACCCAGAACGGCATCCTCACTTATGCCAGCCGCGTGATCCGCCAGGGCTTCGCCGAGGGCAAGATCGCGCTCACCGTCCACGCCGGCGACCTCGCCGCGCAGCGCGACGACCTCGACCATGACGACGAATGGGGCGAGTGGAACCAGGCGGGCGGCTACAATTACAGCCAGATTCCGCAGCTGCCCGCCACCGGCAACCACGAATACGTCGACACGCTGAAGCCCGACGGTAGCGAGAGTCGCAAGCTGGGGCCGTACTGGCCGCTCCAGTTCACGCTCCCCGCGAACGGCGTCGCGCCGGTCAAGGCGACGACCTATTTCGTCGATTACCAGGGCGTGCGTTTCATCATCCTCGACGGCACCGCCGCGCTCGACCTCGGCGCGCTCGATGCGCAGACGAAGTGGCTCGACGCGACGCTCGCGGCGAGCCGGGCGAAGTGGAACGTCGTGCTGTTCCACCAGCCGATCTTCACCTGCGCCCGCCCCAACGACACCGAAATGCTCAAGGCGGCGTGGAAGCCGGTGTTCGAGCGCCGCAAGGTCGACCTCGTCCTCCAGGGCCACGACCATTGCTACAGCCGTCTCACCGCCGAGGCCGGCCGCGAGGCGGGACGCCGCGCGCGCGCCAGCGGCGCGACACAGGGGCCGGTCTATCTCGTCTCGGTGACCGGATCGAAGATGTACGGGCTCAACGACCGCGCCCGCACCCAGCCCGACCGCACCGCCGAAGCCACCGAGCTTTTCCAGATCGTCGACGTCGAGGCGGAGCGGCTCAAGTTCCGCACCTATACCGCCAGCGGAGTCCTGTACGACGGCTTCGACCTGACCCGCGGCAGCGACGGGCGCAACCGGCTGACCGATGTGGCCGAGCCGCTGCCGCCGGTGCGTACCTGCACCGGCGCGGTGGGACCGGACGGCGGCGCCTGCGTCGCGCGGGGCAAGTAGCGCCGCGCTTAAAGCGACTGGCCGTCGTCCACGTCGATCACCGCGCCGGTCAGGTGCGCGCTCGCGTCCGAGGCGAGGTACAGCAGCGTCGGATCGAGCGCGTCGATCGGCATCAGCCGGCGGCGATGCCAGCCGGCGATCTGCTTCGCCCCGCCCTCGGTGTCGAACCAGTCGCCGTTGATCCCGGTGCGGATGTACCCGGGCTGGAGCACGTTGACGTTGATCCCCGATCGCACCCACTCGCGCGCCAGATTGCGCCCCAGATGCGCCACCGCCGCCTTGGACGCGGCATAGGCGCTGTCGCCCTGCGCGGTCATGTGCGCGGTCACGGATCCGATCAGCACCACCCGCCCGCGGCCATGCTCCTTCGATCCCGCCGCGATCAGCCGCCGCGCACCCTCGCGCGCGGTGAGAAACACGCCGGTGAAGTTCACGTCCACCGTTGACCGGAGCAGGTCGGCGGCGATGTCGGTGGCCCGGCCCGGATTGCTCTGGCCAGCATTGGCGACGATCGTGTCGACGGTGCCGAACCGCGCCTCGGCCGCGTCATAGGCCACCGTGATCGAGGCCTCGTCGGTCACGTCGATCGCCACCGGAAGCGCCGCCTCGCCCAGCCGCTTGGCCAGCTCGGCGACCTTGTCGATCCGCCGCGCGCCGATCACCACGCGCGCGCCCGCCGCAACGAACACCTCGGCAAAGTGCGCACCCAGGCCCGACGATGCACCGGTGATCAGCGCGATGCGGCCCGCGAGTTGCTCGGTCATCTTCCCCTCCATCGCCCGATTAAGCCGGTCCGCTTAGGGCGATGGCGCGCGCGAAGTCAAAGCATCGGCGCGGGCCGCCGGTTACCGGGCGATGCCGCCCGCGGCGAGCACCGCCAAGGTCATCAGCTCACCCGCGGTGGAGGTCATCGGCGCGACCTGCACCGGCTTGTCCATGCCGATCAGCATCGGCCCGATCACCGAATCGCCGCCCAGCTCGCGCAGCAGCTTGGCGGAGATATGCGCCGACTGGAGCCCCGGCATGATCAGCACGTTCGCCGGTCCGGAGAGGCGCGCGAAGGGGTAGTTCGCCAGCTGCTTGGGGTTGAGCGCCACGTCCGGCGCCATCTCGCCCTCATACTCGAAGCTCACCTGACGCGCGTCGAGCACCTCCACCGCCTCGCGGATATTGTCCAGCCACTCCCCCTTCGGGTTGCCGAAGTTCGAATAGCTGAGGAAGGCGACCCGCGGCATATGCCCCATCCGCCGGGCGACCTCGGCGGTCTGTTCGGCGAAGTCGGCGAGTTGCTCGGGGCTCGGCCGCTCGTTCACCGCGGTGTCGGCGACGAACACGGTGTGGCTCTGGCCGACCAGGATGTGGATGCCGAAGGGCGTGCGGTTCGGCGCCGGATCGATCACGCGATACACCTGCCGCATCGTCTCGCTATAGGTGCGGGTGATGCCGGTGATCATCGCATCGCCCTCGCCCAGATCGAGCAGCAGCGAGCCGAAGATGTTGCGGTCCTGGTTGACCATCCGCTCACAGTCGCGGCGCAGGTAGCCGCGACGCTGCAGCCGCGCATACAGCCGCTCCACCATCTGCGGCACGAGGGGCGAGATGCGGCTGTTGTGCAGCTCGTACTCGTCCGGGTTGGCGACGCCCAAGGCGCGCAGCCGGTCGGGCACGTCGTCGCGCCCCACCAGCACCGGCACGCCATAGCCGCCTTCCTTGAAGGCGATCGCGGCGCGCAGCACCACTTCCTCCTCGCCCTCGGCGAAGATCACCCGCTTCGGGTGCGCGCGCGCGCCCTCATAGGCCAGGGTGAGCACCGAAGTGGTCGGGTTGAGCCGCGCGCGCAGGCTGGTGCGATAGGCGGCAAGGTCCAGGATCGGCTTGGTGGCGACGCCCGAATCCATCGCCGCCTTGGCGACCGCGGCGGGCACCACCTCCATCAGCCGCGGATCGAACGGCGCGGGGATGATATATTCGGGGCCGAAGCTGTGCTGCGTGCCATAGGCGATCGCCACTTCCTCCGGCACCCGCTCGCGCGCCAGCTCGGCGATCGCCTGCGCCGCGGCGATCTTCATCTCGTCGTTGATCCCCGTCGCGCGCACGTCCAGCGCGCCGCGGAAGATGAAGGGGAAGCCCAGCACGTTGTTGACCTGGTTGGGATAGTCCGACCGGCCGGTGGCGACGATCGCATCGGGGCGCGCCGTCTTGGCCAGCTCGGGCCGGATCTCGGGCTCCGGATTGGCCATCGCGAAGATGATCGGTGCGGGCGCCATGTCCTTGACCATCTCGGGCTTCAATGCGCCCGCGGCGGACAGACCCAGGAACACGTCCGCGCCGTGGAGCGCCTCGGTCAACGTGCGCCGGTCGGTGGCGGCGGCATGCGCCGACTGCCACTGGTTCACGTCCTCGCGGCCCTGGTAGATCACGCCCTTGCGGTCGCAGATCAGCACATTATCGTGCCGCACGCCCATTGCCTTGATCAGCTCGGTGCAGGCGATCGCCGCCGCGCCGGCGCCGTTGACCACCACCTTGACATCCTTGAGCGACCGGCCGGTCAGCAGGCAGGCGTTGATCAGCCCCGCGGCGGTGATGATCGCGGTGCCGTGCTGGTCGTCATGGAAGACGGGGATGTTCATCCGCTCGCGCAGGGTCTGCTCGATGATGAAGCATTCGGGGGCCTTGATGTCCTCCAGGTTGATGCCGCCGAAGGTCGGCTCCATCAGCTCGACCGCGTCGATGAAGCGGTTCACGTCCTCGGTCTTGAGCTCGATGTCGATCGAATCGACGTCGGCGAAACGCTTGAACAGCACCGCCTTGCCTTCCATCACCGGCTTGGAGGCCAGCGCGCCAAGGTTGCCGAGACCGAGGATCGCGGTGCCATTGGAGATCACCGCGACCAGATTGCCCTTGGCGGTATAGTCATAGGCAGTGGCAGGGTCGTCCGCGATCGCCTGCACCGGCACCGCCACTCCCGGCGAATAGGCCAAAGCCAGGTCGCGCTGCGTGGCCATCGGCTTGGAGGCGACGATCTCGATCTTGCCGGGCCGCCCCTCGGAATGGAACAGCAGCGCCTCGCGCTCGGAGAACTGGTCTTTGGTCGGTTCGGACATGGGGCCTCAGGCGCGATCGGGAGGGTTACGCTACGGCCTTAGGGTGAGGTGCGCAGGATTGGAACCATATGCGCGCTCATGATCGAGCAGCCAGCGCTTGGCGGCGAGACCGCCGGCGAATCCGGTCAGCGCGCCGCCGCTGCCGACCACGCGGTGGCACGGGCAGACGATGGACAGCGGGTTGCGCCCGTTGGCGGCGCCCACCGCGCGGGTGGCGGTGGGGCGGCCGATCGCCCGCGCGATATCGGCATAGCTACGCGTCTCGCCGAACGGGATGCCGCGCAATTCGCGCCACACCGCTTGCTGGAAATCGGTGCCGCGCGGCGCCAGCGGCAGATCGAACGTGGCAAGGCTGCCGGCGAAATACGCCTCAAGCTGCCGCGTCGCCTCAGCCAGCACGGCATGCGCGGCATCGGGCCGGGTGGTGCCGAGCCGCACACGCAGCGGATCGTCATTCTCCCACAGGATCGCGACCAGCCCGGCGTCCTCCGCCACCAACGTTAGGCGCCCGACCGGGCTGGCGAGGTCTGCGGTGGCGAGGGTCACGGCGCTGGGCATGCCGCCACCATAGCGGGACTCGCCAAACCTCTCCTCCCGAACCTTGCGTTCGATCTTCCGGCGCTCGCGTCGATCAGCACGGGCACGCAGCCGAACCGCTATTGTAACACGTTGTTTCGCTGTTACACTTCCGCATCAGCCTTCGGGGGAAGGCAGAGGGGGAATGCACGAATGACATCGATGAAGACGCTTGCGTCGGCGCTCGTCGCCGCGACTCTGGTTGCCGGTCCGGCCATGGCGCAAGATACCTTGTTCATTCCCACCGGGAACGATCCCGCTCCGGTGCGTGCCGACGCGGTCGATCCCAAGGACAGCCCGGAGGAAATCGCCAAGGACGCCGCGCGCGACCTCAAGGATAGTCGCTTCTACAACAAGCCGGGCGCCACCCGCGCCGATTATGATCGCGACTGGCAGACCTGCCGGCTGATCGCGCGTGGCTCTCGCACCCCATCGGGCACGATCCCCTATTATTACAATCCTGCGGTGATCTCGCCCATGGCGGCTGCGGCCGGCGGCATGCTGGGCGGCATGATCGGTGCCGCGATCGTCGAAGGGCAGCAGCGCCGCGCAAACCGTCGCGCCTGCCTGCTGGTTCGCGGCTGGCGGCTGGTCGATGTGCCGGCTGCCGATGAGGCGCGGATGGCTGCGATGACCGATGCGCAACGCAGCGCGTTCTTCGACACGATCGTTGGTGCGAGCGAAGTCAAGGGCAAGGTCACGGAGCGGAAGACGTTCCACTTCGACAGTGCCGCGGCCGGCATCGACCTCAACCGGGCCGTTCCGGGTGCGGCCACCCTGTACCTCGGCAAGAAGCCTGCCCCCGATGCGCTCGCCGCCCCCGCGCCCGAAAGCGGCGAAGGCACGCTGGTGCTCGCCTTCCGCCGCCCCGATGCGGGTAGCGCCGGCCGGTCGGGCTATGTGAACCTGCTTCGCTACGACGCAGCAGCGACCGACGTGCTCTATCAGCCGCGCAACTGGAAGAAGGTGGGAGACAAGACCACCTACACCGTCGGCTTTGCCAGCGGCGACCGCAAGGCGGCATACGAGGTGCAGGCCCGCCGGGTCACCGCCGGACGCTACGTGATCAACTCGACGTCGGTCGCCGGCCCGGTGGCGATTACCGGTTTTTGCCTCGGCGCACCGGTGCTGGAGGTGAAGGCGGGCGAGGTCGTCTACCTCGGCGATTTCGTGCCGCTGCTCAACGCTGTTGGCGCGAATGGCGAGAAGATCACCGGCATCGCCTGGACCAGTAACCCGGAGGAGAGCCGGCGCACCCTGTCGACCAAGGCGCCCGATCTCGGTGCGCGCATGCAGGCCGCGCAGTGGCAGAACAATGCCACCTACGGCTGCGCCGCCCAGATGATGGACCGGTTCGACCTGCCCGGGATGCCGGAGTTCGTCGCTCCGCCGCCCGTGCAGCCGCCCGTGCAGCCGGCCGTGCAGCCGGCCGTCGCGAGTGTCAGCGGGGCAGCGGCGGCGCCTGCCCGGCCATGAACGCGCTCGTGCTGCCCGCATCGGCGGCGGGCAGCACGTAGCGTTTCGGGGACACGACCTGTATCGCGCCACGATGGCCGATGCCGCCCCCACGCCGATGATGGCGCAATACCTGGCCCTGAAGGAAGAAGCGGGCGAGTGCCTGCTGTTCTACCGGATGGGCGATTTCTTCGAACTGTTCTTCGACGATGCGCGGATCGCGGCGCAGGTGCTCGACATCGCGCTCACCGCGCGCGGCGAGCATGCCGGGAGCAAGATCCCGATGTGCGGCGTGCCGGTCCATTCCGCCACCGCCTATCTCCAGCGGCTGATCAAGGCCGGCCACCGCGTCGCTATCGCCGAGCAGACCGAAAGCCCCGAGGCGGCGCGCAAGGCGCGGGGGAGCAAGGCGCTGGTCAACCGCGCGATCGTGCGCGTCGTCACCGCCGGCACGCTCACCGAGGAGGCGTTGCTCGACGCCCGCGCCGCGAACTGGTGCGTCGCGGTGGGCGAGGTCGGCGGCGAGGTGGCGGTGGCAGCGGCGGACATCTCCACCGGCGCGTTCGAGGTGATCGCCTGCGACCCCACCGCCCTCGGCGCGGAGCTCGCCCGGCTCGGCGCGGCGGAGGTGGTGGCGTGCGAAGGGAGCGATGCACCCGCCACCGTGTTCCGCCCGCGCGGCGAGTTCGACAGCGTGCGGGGCGAGGTGCGGCTGCGCGCGCTGTTCGGGGTGGCGACATTGGACGGCTTCGGCGCCTTCACCCGCGCCGGGCTGGCGGCGGCGGGCGGGCTGGTCGCCTATCTCGATCACAACGGCAAGGGCGCCCTGCCCTTCCTGCGCCCGCCGATGCTCCACGCCGCACGCGAGACCATGGCGATCGACGCCGCCACCCGCGAGAGCCTGGAACTGACCTGCACCGCCGCCGGCCAGCGCCGCGGCAGCCTGCTCGACACGGTCGACCGGACGGTGACCGGCGCGGGCGCCCGGCTGCTCGGCGCCGACATCGCCGCGCCGCTGATGGATGCAGGCATGATCCGCGCGCGGCTCGACCTCGTCCAGCTGTTCCACGACGATCCCGCGTTGCGCGACAGCGTCCGTACCGCCCTCCGCGCGCTCCCCGATATCGGCCGCGCGCTCGGCCGCCTCGCCGCCGGCCGCGGAAGCCCGCGCGATCTCGGCCAGCTGCGCGACGGGCTCGACGGCGCCTGGCACCTCGCCGAGCGGCTCGCGCGCGAGGAGGCGCCGCCGCTGCTCGCCGCACTGCTGCCGCAGTTGCGTGGGCATGGCGCGCTGATCGACCTGCTCCGCCGCGCGCTCGTCCCCACGCCGCCGATCGACGCCGCCGCGGGCGGCTATATCGCCGAGGGCTATGACCTCGCGCTCGACGACCTGCGCGATGCCGGCGCGGGCGGGCGGCGCGCGATCGCGGCGCTGGAGGCGGACTATCGCACCCGCACCGGCGTGGCCGCGCTCAAGATCCGCCACAACAACGTGCTCGGCTATCATATCGAAGTGCCCGCCAGGGCGGCGGACGCGCTGATGCGTCCCGAGTCCGGCTTCACCCATCGCCAGACCATGGCCGGCGCGGTCCGCTTCAACGCGCCCGAGCTGCACGAGGTCGCCGCCCGCGTGACCCAGGCGGGCGCGCACGCGCTGGCGGCGGAGGCGGCGCATCTGGAGGATCTCACCGCCCAGGCGCTCGCCGCGCGCGAGCCGATCGCCGCCACCGCCGACGCGCTCGCGCGGATCGACGTCGCCGCAGGGCTGGCAGAACGTGCGGTGGAAGGCGCGTGGACCCGCCCCACGCTCGCCGACGAGAATTGCTTCGAGGTAACGGGTGGCCGCCATCCCGTGGTGGAGGCAGCGCTCGCCAGGTCCGGCGACCGCTTCGTCGCCAACGACTGCCGCCTGGCCGAGGCGTCGCGCCTGTGGCTGGTCACCGGCCCCAACATGGGCGGCAAGTCCACCTTCCTGCGCCAGAATGCGCTGATCGCGGTGCTGGCGCAGGCGGGCAGCTTCGTTCCCGCCACCGCGGCGCGGATCGGGCTGGTCGACCGGCTGTTCAGCCGCGTCGGCGCGTCGGACAATCTCGCGCGCGGCCGCTCCACCTTCATGGTCGAGATGGTGGAGACCGCCGCGATCCTCGCCCAGGCGACGCCGCAGAGCTTCGTGATTCTCGACGAGGTGGGCCGCGGCACGAGCACCTATGACGGCCTGGCGATCGCCTGGGCGGTGGTCGAAGCGATCCACGAGGACAACCGCTGCCGCTGCCTGTTCGCGACGCATTATCACGAGCTGACCCGGCTCGCCGAGCGCTGCGACGCGCTGACGCTGCACCACGTCCGCGCGCGCGAGTGGAAGGGCGATCTGGTGCTGCTGCACGAGGTGGCGGAGGGGCCCGCCGACCGCAGTTACGGTCTGGCGGTGGCGCGGCTCGCGGGCATGCCGCCCGCCACCGTGTCGCGCGCCAAGGCGGTGCTCGCCAAGCTGGAGGCGGGCCGCGCGAAGACCGGCGGCCTCGCCGCAGGGCTCGACGACCTGCCGCTGTTCGCCGCCGCGACCAAGGCGGAGGAACCGCAGTCGGACGCGGTGCGCGCCGCGGTGGAAACGCTGGACGTCGACACGCTCACCCCGCGCGAGGCGCTCGACACCCTGTACCGGCTCAAGGCGCTCGCGCGGGAGGGATAAGACTTAGACGGGCACTGTCCCGACCCGTTAGCCCTGAGCGAAGTCAAAGGGCAAGCGTAGCGCGTGCTAGGTGCTTCGACTTCGCTCAGCACGAACGGTCGGCTGCGGGGTCGCTCACGCCATCCGCGCCGTGGTGTTCATCTTCGCCGCGCTGATGCTCGCCAGCATGGTCTCATACTGGTCCTGGGTGAAGCCCGCGGCGATGAATGCGCGCACCGCGCTGGCGGGCACCTGGAAGCCGTGGTGCCAGCTCAGCACCGCCATCCGCCGCAGCGCCTCCAGCCGCGGGTCGGCGAGGCGGGGGTTGGCGCCCTTGCCGAAGAGGTTGCCGAGCGCGATCGAGAGGCGGCCGGGGGTGCGCAGCGAGGAGAGCCGGTCACGCCGTGCGATGGCGATCACCGACCATTCGAGCGGGCTCAGTCGCGCGCGCTCGGGCGCCGGCAGACTGTCGTGCCGGGGTGCGTCGATCGCGATCGGCGCGGGGGCCAGCGTCCCGGTGAAATCGATATAGGCCATGCGTCGTCTCCCGCCTTGGACGCGCGTCCACGCCTGGCGAACCGAAGGTTCGCCGCATGGCCGTTCGTCAGTTCCGCTGGACGGGCTGCCCGGGGGCTTGCCCGCCTTCCATACCAAGCGGTATAGAAGCTGCCGGGCGGGGCGTCAACGACTTTGTGTACCGTGCGGTACGTTTTATTTGCGTTATGACCTTAGCGGCCGGGCCACATCATCAGGCTGGTGTCGACCACCCGGTCGAGCTCGGCGCGCGTGGCGCCCGCGCCGGCTTGCACCGCCATCCCCTGGAGGATCGCGAACAGATATTGGGCGATCGCCTCGGGCTCGACATGGTCGGGCAGGTCGCCCTCGCGCTGCGCCTGTGCGAACCGCTCGAGCAGCGCCGCCTGCGAGGAGGCACGGCGCTTCATCACGTCCTCGCGGATCGAGCCGGCACCGGCGCTGCACGCGGTCGCGCTGATCACGCCCAGGCAGCCCTTGGGATCGCAGCTGCTGGTCTGCGCCTCTACCGCGCCGCGCAGGATGTGCTCGGCGACCTTGCGTGCGGTCGGCTGCGCCAGCGCGGCGCGCATATATCCCAGCTTCTCGGCCTCGTAGAGGTCGAGCGCCTTGTGGAACAAAGCCTCCTTGTTGCCGAAGGCCGCATAGAGGCTGGGTTTGGTGATGCCCATCGCCTCGGTGAGGTCCGCCATCGAGGCGCCCTCATAGCCCTTGGCCCAGAAAACGCCGAGCGCCTTGGCGAGCGCGTCGTCGACGCAGAACTCGCGCGGGCGGCCCTTGGGCACGGAGACAACACTTTCCATAACGTCCGGTATATAAGTGGCCCGACTTAAGAGTCCAGCGACCAAACGCCTGAAGTCAGGCCAACTCCGTCTCGCGCACCACCTCGGGCAGGATCGCATCGAGCAGCAGCATGCCCGCTTCGGTCACCCGCAGCCGCTCGCCATCGAGCGTCACCAGCCCCTGTCCGGACAGACGCGCCACCGCGCCCTCGTCGATCCACCCGCGCCCGATCCGCGCCAGGTCGACGCCCTCGCGCAGCCTGAGGCCCATCAGCAACGCCTCATGCGCGCGCTCGGTGGCGGTGAGCGGCGTCTCCTCCTGCGCGCCATGGCCGTTGCGCGCCACCGCGGCCATCCAATTCTCCGGCTTGCGGTGGCGCTGCGTCGCCAGCCCGCCGCGCCGGCCGTGCGCGCCCCGGCCGCATGCGGCCAAGTCGCCCGAGCGCCCAAAGGTCAGGGTGTGCCCGCGCGCCGCGCCCCGGCGCGCCAGGTTAGACACCACCTAAGCCCGCCGCCCCGCCGCCGCGGTCATCGCGCGCGTCGCCTCGAACAGGTCGGCCGCGGCATCGCCATCGGGAATGGTCAGCCGCCCCGCCGCCGCCTCAGTGGAAAAGCGCGTGCCCGGCTCGATGGTCAGCTGGTAGAGCGACAAATGCTCGGTGCCGAACGCCAGCGCGCGCCCCAGCTCTGCCTCCCACGCGGCGAGCGGCTGGCCGGGACGGGCGTAGATCAGGTCGAAGCTGACGCGGGCGAACTCGCGCTGCGCGACGTCCAGCGCCGCCAGCCCCTCGTCCACGCCATGGGCGCGGCCCAGGAAGCGCAACGCCTCCTCGTCCAGTGCCTGCAATCCCAGCGACACCCGGTTCACCCCCGCCGCGGCGAGATCGGCGAAGCGCGCCGCCTCCACCGAGGAGGGATTTGCCTCCAGCGTGATCTCCACCTCGGGCGCGAAGCCCCACGCCCGCTCCGCCGCATCCAGCACCGCCGCCACCGTTTCCGGCGGCATCAGCGACGGCGTGCCGCCGCCGAAGAACACCGACGACACGGTCCGCCCCGGCAGCGCCGCCGCCTCATGCGCCAGGTCGGCGAGCAGCGCGTCGCGCCACGCCGCCTGGTCCACCTGATCGCGAACATGGCTGTTGAAGTCGCAATAGGGGCATTTCGAGACGCAGAAGGGCCAGTGGACATAGAGCGCGAGGGTCACGCGCGCGCCTATGCCCGATTTCCCACTATCCTACAACGAACCATATGGGTTATTCTATACCCCTCAACCGGATGGGGGACGGGAATGATCATCGACGCACTGATCGGGGCGGTGACGCGGGCGCAAGGCCACGCCCGGGACATGCGCGCGCTCGCCCCGTGTCCCGCCGAGGCGGCCTTCCTCTACGGCTGGCTCGTCGTGCGGGTCGGCTGATGCCGCGAGCGCCTCAACCGCCTCAATTCGTCTCCCACGGGGCCCGGCCCGCGGATTGCGCCGGCCCGCCGCCTTCCTACATCGCGTGCCATGCAAGACGATTCGATGCCGAAATGGCATGGCACCACCATCCTCTCGGTCCGCCGCGGCGGCAAGGTGGTGATCGCGGGCGATGGTCAGGTCTCGATGGGCCAGACGGTGATGAAGCCCAATGCGCGCAAGGTGCGCACGCTGGGGCAGGACGGAAAGGTGATCGGCGGCTTCGCCGGCGCCACCGCCGACGCCTTCACTCTGTTCGAGCGGCTGGAGGCGAAGTTGGAGCGCCACCAGGGCCAGCTGATGCGCGCCGCGGTGGAGCTGGCCAAGGACTGGCGCACCGACAAGTATCTGCGCAACCTGGAGGCGATGATGATTGTCGCCGACAAGGACGTGATTTTGATCCTGACCGGCAATGGCGACGTGCTGGAGCCCGAGGCGGGGATCGCCGCCATCGGCTCGGGCGGCAATTACGCGCTCGCCGCCGCGCGTGCGCTGGTCGACTATGAGGCCGATGCCGAGACGATCGCACGCAAGGCGATGGGCATCGCCGCGGAGGTGTGCGTCTATACCAACGACCGGCTGGTGGTGGAGACGCTCGACAGCGCGACCTGAGCGGGTACGGGGGGCGGCATGATCGCGCGCCGCCAGTTCCTGTCCACCGCCGCGCTCGGCTCGGCGGGCCTCGCGGTCTCCGGCTGCGCCACCACCGCCGCGCGGACGTCTTCGGCGCGGAGCTGCCTGGCGCGGGTGAATGCGGCGGACAATCGCGTGATCCGCAAGCTCGCGGGCCTGCGCCCCTTCCGACGCTCGGGCTTCGTGGTCCGGCGCGAGGCGCTCGGCGACAAGGCGCTGGTGCATAACTACGGCCACGGCGGCTCGGGCTTCACCCTCGCCTTCGGCACCGCGCGGCTCGCGATCGGGCTCGGCCTGCCCGGCCACCAGGGGCCGGTGGCGGTGATCGGCGCCGGGATCGTCGGCCTCGCCACCGCGCGGGCGGTGCAGGAGGCAGGCTTTCCCGTCACGCTCTACACCGCCGCGCTGCCGCCGGAGACCACCTCCAACATCGCCGGCGGCCAGTGGCACATCTCCGCGCTCCACGACGAGGACGCGGTCACCCCGGAGTTCCGCGCGCAGCTCGCCGCCGCGCAGGACTATAGCTGGCGTCGCGCTCAGCTGATGACCGGCGACGATTACGGCATCCGCTGGCTGCCGACCTGGAACGCATCGTATCGACAGCCCCGCCCCGATCCATACGAGCCCGGCCAGCGCTGGTTCGCGGCCGGCAGCCATCCCTTCCCCGGCAGCTTCGGCATGGTCCGCTTCGAGACCATGTATGCCGAGACCGGCCGTCTGCTCCGCCAGCTGGAGCGCGACATCCGCCTGGCCGGCGGCCGCATCGAGGTGCGCGCCTTCCGCACGCCCGCCGAGGTCGCGGCGTTGCCCGAGCGGCTCGTGTTCAACTGCACCGGCCTGGGCGCCGCGGCGCTGTTCGGCGATGCGGAGCTGACCCCGGTGCGCGGCCAGCTCGCCATCCTGCTGCCCCAGCCGGAGGTGCGCTACGCCTATGGCACGCCCTCGGGCTACATGTTTCCGCGCGCCGACGGCATCGTGCTGGGCGGCACCTTCGAGCGCGGCGTGGGCGTCGCCGAACCGCAGCCTGCGGATATCGCCGACATCCTTGCGGACCACCGGCGCACCGCCGCGGGCCTGCGCTGCGCTTGAATGGCGCGAGCGGAAAGCCATCTAGCCCCGATCACCATTTCACGGACTTTCCCTTGAACGACGCCCTTACCCCGAAGGCGGTGGTCGCCGCCCTCGACCAGCACATCATCGGCCAGCAGGATGCCAAGCGCGCGGTTGCGGTCGCCCTGCGCAACCGCTGGCGCCGCCAGCAGCTCTCGCCCGAGCTGCGCGACGAGGTGACGCCCAAGAACATCCTGATGATCGGCCCCACCGGCTGCGGCAAGACCGAGATCA
>NZ_JBELLZ010000022.1:0-36745 GCF_042096255.1 Sphingomonas sp.
CGACGCCGGTGATGTGGCCGCCGGTGCCGACGCCGGTGATCAGCACGTCGATCGGTGCATCGCGGAAATCGTCCAGGATCTCCTGCGCGGTGGTGCGGACGTGGACGTCGATGTTCGCCGGATTCTCGAACTGCTGCGGCATCCAGGCGCCGGGGGTCTGCTCGACCAGCTCCAGCGCCCGCTCGATCGCACCCTTCATCCCCTTCTCGCGCGGGGTGAGATCGAAGGTGGCGCCATAGGCGAGCATCAGCCGGCGCCGCTCCAGCGACATCGACTCGGGCATGACGAGGACCAGCCTGTAGCCCTTCACCGCGGCGACCATGGCGAGGCCGACGCCGGTGTTGCCGCTGGTCGGCTCAATGATCGTGCCGCCGGGCTGGAGCTGGCCGCTCGCCTCCGCCGCCTCGATCATCGCGAGTGCGATCCGGTCCTTGATCGAGCCGCCGGGGTTCGACCGCTCCGACTTGATCCAGACCTCGCTGCCCGGGAACAGCCGCTGGATGCGGATGTGCGGGGTGTTGCCGATCGTGTCGAGGATGGTGCTGGCCTTCATGGCTTTGCCACTCCGTGCTTTGGTTCGAGGCTCTCGGGCCCGGGTGTGGGCATTTCAGGCGGGTCGAACGTCTTTGCAAGCCTGAGTTCGGGGAATATCCGACTCCACAGGAGGGTGATCGCGATCGCCGCCGCGCCGCCGAACACCACCGCGCCGACCGGGCCGAGCAGGGAGGCGAGCAGGCCCGACTCGGCCTCGCCCAGTTCGTTGGAGGCGGAGATGGTAAGCTGGCTGACCGCGCTGACCCGCCCGCGCATGTGATCGGGCGTGTGCAGCTGGATCAGCGAGGAGCGGACATAGACCGACACCATGTCCGCTCCGCCCGCCACGATCAGCGCGGCGAGGCTGAGATAGAAATTGGTCGACAGCCCGAAAGTGAGGATGCCCAGCGCGAACAGGATCACCGCGCCCAGCATCTTGACGCCGACGTTGCGCTTCATCGGCCGGAACGAGAACCAGATCGCGGTGGTGGCGGCGCCGATCCCCATGCCCGCGGCGAGGAAGCCGAGGCCGGAGGCGCCGACGTGCAGGATGTCGCGCGCGTAGATCGGCAGCAAGGCGGTCGCGCCGGCCAGCAGCACCACGAACAGGTCCAATGTGATCGCGGCGAGGACCAGGCGGTTGTTGCGGACGTAGGAGAAGCCGTCGGCGATGCGGGCGAGGACGCGATGGTCCTTCTGCACCGGCGGCTGGGGGACGCGGCCGATCAGGAATATGGCGCCCAGCGCGAGCGCGAGGAGCCCGGCGACGGTGGCATAGGCGACGTCCGGGTGGATCGCATAGAGCAGGCCGCCGAAGCTGGGCCCCGCGATCGAGCCGACCTGCCAGGCGATCGAGGACACCGCGATGGCGGTAGGCAGGCTTTCGCGCGGCACCAGGTTCGGCGCGAGCGCGCTGTAGGCCGGGCCCGAGAAGGCGCGGGCGATGCCGATGAACACCGCGGCGGTGAACAGCGCCGGGAGGCTGAGCGCGTCGGCATAAGTGAGCACGCCCAGCGTGGCGACGATCACCAGCATCAGCGCGGTGGTGGCGCGTACGATCCAGCGCCTGTCCATGCTGTCCGCGACCAGTCCGGTAACGGGGGTGAGCAGGAACAGCGGCACGAACTGCGCCGCGCCGATCATGCCGAGCAGGAACGCCGCCTCGCGGATGTCCATCGTCTCGCGGGCGATGCCATAGACCTGCCAGCCGAGGATGATCGCCAGCGAGGTCTGCCCGACCGTGCCGGACAGGCGCGACAGCCAGTAATAGCGGAAGTTGGCGATGCGAAAGGGATGGGGCGCCATTTGCGGGAGCCTTAGGGCGGGTGGTGCGGCTTGCCCAGCGAAACGCGCGTCCGACCTTGGCAAGCAGGCGCCGCGCGCCCTAGGCTGGCGGAAAACAGGGAGGTTTTCGCATGTTTCGCACCGTCGCCGCGCTGGCGCTCGTCCTCGCCGCGCCCGCTGTCGCCCAGACCGCGCCGGCGCCCAAGGTCACCTTCATTCACGCCGGTGCGCTGCTCGACCGGCCGGGGCAGGCGCCGCGGGGGAACAGCACGATCGTGGTGCGCGACGGCAAGGTCGCCGAGGTGCGCGACGGCTTCGCGCCCGCGGAGGCGGGGGCGGCGACGGTGGACCTGCGCGACCGCTTCGTGCTGCCCGGGCTGATCGACCTCCACGTCCACCTGCTCGGCATTGGCGGCGATCCGATGCGCGCGCGGCTGACCGCGCTCAACACCGAGATGGCCGACGAGCTGATGTATGGTGCGGGCAATGCGCGGGTGACCTTGCGCGCCGGCTTCACCACCGTGCGCGATTTGGGCGGCGACGCGCGCGCGATCCGGGCGCTGCGGGACGCGATCGACCGCGGCGACGTGGAGGGGCCGACCATCGTCAACGCGGGCGCCCCGATCTCCACCACCGGCGGGCATGGCGATCCGGTCAACGGCGTGGCAGAGCCCTTTGCGCACGCCATCGCCGCGACGGTGGAGAACACCTGCGACGGGCCGGCGGACTGCGTGCGCGCAGTGCGGCGGCAGGTCGGGCTGGGCGCGCAGGTGATCAAGTTCATGGCCACCGGCGGCGTGCTCTCCAACGTCTCGGGCGGGCTGGGCCGCGCCTTCACGCCCGAGGAGATGAAGGCGATCGTCGACACAGCACACGGCCTGGGGCGCAAGGTTGCGGCGCACAGCCACGCCACCGAGGGCACGCGCGCCGCGCTGGAGGCGGGGGTCGACACGATCGAGCACGGCACCTTCCTCGATGACGAGACGATCCGGCTGTTCAAGGCCAAGGGCGCGTATCTGGTGCCCACCGAGATCGCACCGATCGCCGCGCTGGCGCAGGCGCGCGCCGGCGCGCTGCCCGCGGCGACCATCCCCAAGGCCGAGGCCGCGGCGGCGGCGATGCGCGCCAACCACAAGCGCGCCTTTGCGGCGGGGGTGAAGTTCGCCTTCGGCACCGACTCCGGCGTCTCCAAGCATGGCGACAACGCCACCGAATTCGCCGAGTTGATCAAGGACGGCATGACCCCGGCGCAGGCGATCGCCAGCGCCACAACGGTCGCCGCCGAGGCGCTGGGCCGCGACGACCTGGGGGCGATCGTGCCCGGCAAGGCGGCCGACATCATCGCGGTCCGCGGATCGCCGCTGGAGGACGTGACCCGGCTGACGCGCGTGGAGTTCGTGATGCACCGCGGGGTTGTCGCGACGGGCCCCGCGTCCTAATCCGCCCGGCCTTCCAATGGAGCCCGATTGATGACCGACAACGTTTCCGCCGAGCAATTGCTTCAGTTCATCGAGCGGATCGAGCGGCTGGAGGAGGAGAAGCGCGCCTTCATGGACGACATCAAGGACGTCTATGCCGAGGCCAAGTCGACCGGCTTCGACGTCAAGACGATGCGCACCATCGTGCGGCTGCGCAAGATGGAGAAGCACCACCGCGACGAGGCGGACGCGCTGCTGGAGACCTATCGCAACGCGCTGGGCCTGCACTGAGGCGCAGAGCGCACGCCGGCAAGGTCCTTGCCGGCGAGGCGCGCAAGCCCGGCCGGCCTCGCGGATGCGAGGACCGACGACGCGGCTTTGCCGCGGCGCGCTCCGGCTGGTTCGGTTGTCCCGACCCGCCCCGCTGCGCTAAGCCCGAACACTCGCATCAGCAGAGACAAGACAGATGGCAGGCCATAGCAAATTCAAGAACATCATGCATCGCAAGGGAGCGCAGGACAAGAAGCGCTCCGGCATGTTCTCCAAGCTGAGCCGCGAGATCACCGTCGCGGCGAAGATGGGGCTGCCCGATCCGGACATGAACCCGCGGCTGCGCGCGGCGATCAACGCCGCCAAGGCGCAGTCGATGCCCAAGGACAATATCCAGCGCTCGATCGACAAGGCGAGCAAGGGCGATGCCGAGAACTACGAAGAGGTGCGCTACGAGGGGTTCGGGCCCGGCGGCGTGTCGCTGATCATCGAGGCGCTGACCGACAACCGCAACCGCACCGCCACCAACGTGCGCACCGCCGTCTCCAAGAACGGCGGCAATCTGGGGGCGAGCGGATCGGTGAGCCACGGCTTCGACCGGATGGGGCTGATCACCTATCCCGCGGGTGCGGGCGACGCCGACAAGGTGTTCGAGGCGGCGCTGGAGGCGGGCGCGGAGGACGTCACCTCCTCCGAGGACGGCCATGAGGTGTGGACCGCGCAGGCCGACCTCCATGAAGTCGCCAAAGCGCTGGAGCCGGTGCTGGGCGAGGCGGAAAGCGCCAAGCTCGCCTGGCGCCCGCAGACCATGGTGGCGGTGGGCGAGGACGAGGCGACGACCCTGTTCAAGCTGATCGACGCGCTCGACGACGACGACGACGTCCAGACCGTGTGGGGCAATTATGAGGTCTCCGACGAGGTGATGGAGAAGATGGGGTGAGCCTTGCGCGGTGACGGGACAACCGACCTGAACGGCAGTAGAACTGCGAGCTTAGATGTCGGCATCTGGTTCAACGAACGAACCGGTCATATCCATGTCGCTGCCAAAGGGCAGTTCATCTCCACGGTGAGCAACGACCCCTCATCGAAGCGGTATCATCCCAACCTCTACCGTAAGCTTTCGGTCGCTCTCCGGGATGCTGGCAAACCGCACCCCAACCCCTCCCCTGAAGGGGAGGGGCTTCAGTCATGATCATCCTCGGCCTTGATCCCGGGCTGGGCACCACCGGTTGGGGGGTGATCCGCGCCGACGGAAACCGGCTTTCCCATGTCGCCAACGGCCAGATCAGGACCGAGCCGTCGATGCCGCTGCCGCGCCGCCTGACCAACCTCCACGCCGCGCTGCTCGACGTGATCCGTGCCGAGCGGCCCGAGGGGGCGGCGGTGGAGGAGGTGCTGGGCAACAGCAACGCGCAATCCACCCTCAAGCTTGGCCAGGCGCGCGGCGTGGTGCTGCTCGCCGCCGCGGGCGCCGGGCTGGCGATCGGCGAATATCATCCCAGCGTGGTCAAGAAGGCAGTGGTCGGCACCGGCGGCGCGGAGAAGCGCCAGATCCAGGCGATGGTGGGCCACCTGCTGCCCGGCGTGAAGCTGGCCGGCCCCGACGCCGCCGACGCACTGGCCGTGGCGATCACCCACGCGCATCATGTCGCCAGCGCACGCAACCTGTCCCGCCAGAGGTGAGCCGCCCAGGCGGCTGCCTGATCTGTGTTGGTGCTTTCCTACAGGCGGCTTGCACAGGTACACTGGGCGGCATGCCGATCCACAACGCCTGCCGATCCCTGCCGCAGCCCCCCTGCCATCCTGTGCGCGAGTGCCTCAACCGCCTCAATTCGTCTGCCTGGCGCGGATCGCGTCAGAGTGTCAACCGCCTCAATTCGTCTCCGGCTCACCCGGAATGATCGCGCATCTCAAGGGCAGGGTGGAGGAGACGGGCGTCGACCATGCGGTGATCGACGTCGGCGGCGTCGGCTACCTCGTCGGCGCCTCGGCGCGGACGCTGGCGGCGCTGCCGCCGGTCGGCGAAGCGACGACGATGTTCACCGACATGCTGGTGGGCGAGGATTTCATCCGCCTGGTCGGGTTCGCGCGCGCGGACGAACGCGACTGGTTCCGGCTGCTCACCGGCGTGCAGGGGGTGGGCGCGCGCGTGGCGCTTGCCATCCTGTCGGCGCTGGAGCCGGCCGAACTGTCGCGCGCGATCGCGGCGCAGGACAAGGCGATGGTGGCGCGCGCCAACGGCGTCGGCCCCAAGCTGGCCGAGCGGATCGTGCGCGAGCTGAAGGACAAGGCGGGCGGCGTGGTGCTGGGCCCGGCCGCGGCGGCGCAGGCGATCCCGACGGGGGCGAGCGCCGACGCGGTCTCCGCGCTGCTCAACCTCGGCTTCCGCCCGGCCGAGGCGAGCCAGGCGGTGGCGGCGGCGGAGGAGGAGCTGGGCGCGGACGCGACGCTGGACGCGCTGGTGCGGCTGGCGCTGCGGAAGGCGGCGAAGTGACCGCGCGGACGCTGGCCGTGTACAGCCTCAAAGGCGGAGTGGGGAAGACGACGCTGGCGGTGAACCTCGCCTGGGCATCCGCTACTTTATCCTCCCGCAAGACTTTGCTGTGGGACCTTGACGGGCAGGCAGCGGCGACCTGGTTGCTGGGCCATGACCCGAACGGCAAGGAGGCCGGCGCGGCGATCCGGCGCGAGGTGGACGCGAGGAAGCTGATCCGGCCGACTGCGATCGAGCGGCTGGACCTGCTGCCCGCCGACGTGTCGCTGCGCGAGTTGGATGTCGCCTTCCGGACGCTGGACAAGAAGAACCGGTTGGCCAAGCTGGTCGGCGATCTGGCGGGTGCCTATGACCGGATCGTGATCGACTGCCCGCCGGGGCTGACCGACACCTCCGACCAGGTCATGCGCGCGGCCGACCTGGTGGTGGTGCCGGTGATCCCCTCCGCCCTGTCGCGCCGTGCGCTCGACGCGATCGCCGTGCACGTCGGCGCCAAGAAGGGCCCCAAGGTGACGCTGGCGCCGGTGTTCTCGATGGTCGACCGCCGCCGCGCACTGCACCGCGAAGCTTTGGCACAGCACCCCGACTGGCCGGCGATCCCGATGGCGAGCGCCTTCGAGGCGATGACCGACCGCCGCGCCCCGCTCGGCACCTTCGCGCCGCGCGGCTCGGCAGGAGTGGAGGCGGTGGCGGCGCTGTGGCAGCGGGTGGAGGCGGCGCTGGCGCGGGTGTGAGGGTGGTGGACGCTGTCCGTCGGAGAGGATAGAACGGGAACATGTCTCAGATGACCGTGTCTTTGTCGGCCGACCTTCAAGGGTATGTCGACGCCCGCGCTTCCGCCGAGGGGATGAGCGATCCGGCCGACTTCGTTCTGGCGCTTCTCGAACGTGACCGACGCGCCTATCGGCAGGACGTCGCCCGCGTGCAGAAGCTGATCGATGAGGGAATTGCTTCGGGCGTTTGTGACCAAGACGCGTTCGAAGTTCTGGACGAGATCATGGCCGAACTCCGCGCAGCGCGTGGCTGACGTTCGCCTGACCGATCTGGCGCGCGCCGATCTGGCCCAAATCCGCGACTATGGAGTGGAATGGTTCGGAAACGCAGCGGCAGAACGTTATCTGGCAGGTCTACACCGTGCGCTCCTCCTGCTGTCGGATCATCCGCGCGCAGGTCAGGAGAGGCCTGAATTCAGACAGGATGTTCGGTCGTTGCCGCACCGTCCGCACCGCATCCTCTACACAGTTGCAGACGATGGCGTGTTGATCCTCAGGATCATCCATCAGGCCCGTGACGTCCGTGGCGTACTCGACGAAACACAATGACCGATGATCGCCTCCTCTCCCCAGCCCGGCGCATCGACGACGCCGATGCGGCGCTGCGCCCCAAGCGGCTGGACGAGTTCGTCGGCCAGGCGGCGGCGCGCGAGAACCTGCGCGTGTTCATCGAGGCCGCCAAGGGTCGCGGCGAGGCGCTGGATCACGTGCTGTTCTTCGGTCCGCCGGGACTGGGCAAGACCACGCTCGCCCAGATCGTCGCGCGCGAGATGGGGGTGGGGTTCCGCGCCACCTCCGGCCCGGTGATCGCCAAGTCGGGTGATCTTGCCGCGCTGCTCACCAACCTGGAGGACGGCGACGTCCTGTTCATCGACGAGATCCACCGGCTCCAGCCCGCGGTGGAGGAGGTGCTCTATCCAGCGATGGAGGACCGCGCGCTCGACCTGATGATCGGTGAGGGGCCGTCCGCCCGCTCGGTGCGGATCGACCTGCCGCGCTTCACCCTGATCGGCGCAACGACCCGGCAGGGTCTGCTGACCACGCCGCTGCGCGACCGGTTCGGCATTCCCATACGGCTCCAATTCTACACGGTGGAGGAGCTGACCCGCGTGGTGAGCCGCGCCGCCGCCTTGCTCGACCTCCATGTCGCGCCCGACGGCGCCGCCGAGATCGCGCGCCGCTCGCGGGGCACGCCGCGCATCTCGGGCCGGCTGCTGCGCCGGGTGCGCGACTTCGCCAATGTCGCGGGCGTGCTGGAGGTGGACGCCGGCGCCGCCGACCGTGCGCTCAACCGGCTGGAGGTGGACCAGCTCGGCCTCGACGCGATGGACCGGCGCTACCTGACGATGATCGCCGACATCTACCGCGGCGGGCCGGTGGGGGTGGAGACGCTCGCCGCCGGGCTGAGCGAGCCGCGCGACACGATCGAAGAGGTGATCGAGCCGTATCTGATCCAGCTGGGGCTGGTCGCACGGACGGCACGCGGCAGGGTGCTCAACGCGGGCGGATGGAAGCATCTGGGGCTCAACCCGCCTGTGGGATCGCAGGACGGGCTGTTCGACGCATGACCCAGCGTCAGGAGGCTGCCGCCCGCGAGATCGTCGCGGAAATCGCGCGGCACCTCCAGGCGGATCTGAGCGTCGAGCTGTGGACCGGGGCGGTGCTGCCGCTGGGACCGGATGCGCGTGACGATATCCGTATCCGGATCGCTTCGCCCGGGGCGATCGGGGCATTGCTGCGTTCGCCCAGCCTGATGACGCTGGTGGAGGTGTATCTCGCCGGCGACGTCGAGGTGATGGGCGCGAGCCCGCTGGAGGCGCTGGGGCGGTGGGAGCATCTGCGCGCGGTGGGTCTGGCGCGGGCGGTGGACCGCCGGCGCTTGCTGAAAGCGGCGCTGCCCTTCGTCACGGCGCGGCGGCCACGCGAGGCGGCGATGCCGTTCGCGGCGCGGGTGCGCGCGGTGTTCGGGCGAGGGCGCGACGATGTGGCGATGGTGCAGCATCATTACGACGTGTCGAACGCTTTCTACGAACTCTTCCTCGATCCTGAGATGCAATATTCGAGCGCGGTGTTCGCGACGCCGGAGACCAGCCTGGCCGACGCGCAGATCGCCAAGATGGACCTGATCTGCCGCAAGCTGGCGCTCAGGCCGGGTGACCGGCTGCTCGACATCGGCTGCGGCTGGGGCGGGCTCGCCTGCCATGCGGCCGAGCATTTCGGGGCGCGGGTCCACGGCGTGACGCTGTCCAACGAGCAGCTTGCCGGCGCGCGCGCGCGGGTGGCGCGGCGGGGGTTGGAGGACCGGATCACGCTGGAGCTGCGCGATTATCGCGACGTGACCGAAGCGGAAGGCTATGACCGGATCGTCCAGATCGGCATGTTCGAGCATGTCGGCATCGACAACCACGATCGGCACTTCGCGCATGTCCACCGTCTGTTGAAGCCGCAGGGCCTGTACCTGCACCAGGCAACGACGCGGCGCGCGACGCGCGACCTCGCCAAGTTCCGCAAGCGCACCGCGTACATGGCGGTGATCAACCGCTACATCTTCCCGGGCGGCGAGCTCGACCATATCGGCATGACCGTGACCAACCTGGAGCGATACGGCTTCGAGGTGCGCGACGTCGACTCGATGCGCGAGCATTACTATCTGTCGCTCAGGCGCTGGAGCGAGGCGCTTTACGCCAACCGCGACGCCGCGATTGCCGAGGCGGGGGAGACGCGGACGCGATTGTGGCTATTGTACCTGGCGCTGTCGTGCATGGGGTTTTGGCGCGGGGTGCTGTGCGATTTCCAGACGCTAGCGCAGAAGCGGCAGGTGGGCCCCTCCGGGCTGCCGATGGATCGCGCGGCGCTCTACCGGGCTGACGTGCCGGCAGTGCCGCTCCGCTAAGCCTCTTCGATGCGGCGTTCCTGTTCGGGCAGGAGCGTCAGGTTGCGCCAGTCGAGCTCCTCCTGGAGGACGTAATAGGCATCGATCCCGACCTTCTCGTCCGCCAGCATCCGATTCAGCGTCTCGCGCTGGGCGGCGATCACGGCGAGGCCCGCGTCGCGTTGGCCGGTGAGTCATTCGGCGGCGGTGGCATCCTCACCCATCCGGCGCGATATGTCTCTAGCGGTGACGCCGCATGAGGAAGGCCTTCCAAGCGGGCGAGCGCGGCGTCGGTAAGCCGCCGGCGCCCTTCGCGGAGTTCCGCATCGGGGTCTTCCAGCCGGTCGAGGCCGAGCAGGCGGATAATCGGGGCGAGGGTGAGGCCCTGGAGGACGAGCGTCGCCAGCACCACGGCGAAGGCGGTCAGAACGACGAGGTCGCGCTGCGGGAAATCGCGCGGCAGGGCAAAGGCGGTGGTGAGCGATGTTCCCGCCCAACGTGCCGGCGAGATAGGAGGTGACGCGGCTCATCATCCAGGCGAGCGCCAGGCCGAACAGGATGCCGCCGGGCACCGCTAGCGCCAGCCGGGTGCCCACCGCCCCGGCGCTGCCCTCGGCGGACTGGATCATCAGCGCGCCCGAGAAGAGCAGCAGGGCGGTAGCGTCATTGAGCAGGCTTTCGCCCTTGAGCACCGCAACCGTGCAACGAGGGAGGGGGACGGTGCCGGTGACCGCGGTGGCGACGGCGGCATCGGGCGGGGCGACGATAGCGCCCAGCACCACTGCCGCGGCAAGCGGCAGGCCGGCGGCCGCCATGCCGATCCAGGCGACCACCGCCGTGGTCACCAGAACGGCCAGGCAGGCCATCACCATCAGTGGCCGCCACAATTGCGTCGCGGTGGTGAGCGGAAAGTCGAATGCGGCATCGACCAGGATCGGGGCGATGAACAGCGCCACCGCGGTCGCGGGATCGATCCGGATCGTCGGCGCCCCCGGCACCAGCGCAACCAAGAGGCCGGCGAGCGCAAGCATGGCGGGGTAGGGCAGGCCGAGCCGGCGCGCGACCTGAAGCAGCACCACCGCGGCGAACAGAAGGAGCAGCAGCGTTTCGAAGAAGGGCATCGTACCTGTTCCCGCCCCGCCCAACCGCAGCTTTATCCGGCCCGGACCATTGCTGCATGGCACGCGGGCCGATCCGCTGCTAGCCAATCGCAATGCAGCCCTCCGCCGCCGCCTCCGCCCGCGAGATCCTGGTCCGCCTTCATGACGTGATGGCGTCCCGCGCCGCTGCGCAGGCCAAGCTCAATCAGGTGGTGGAGATCATCGGCGGTGCATTGGATAGCGAGGTCTGCTCGATCTACCTGCTGCGAGAGGGCGTGCTCGAGCTGTTCGCCACCCGCGGACTCGATCCGCAGGCGGTGCACGTCACCAAGCTGGCGATGGGCGAGGGGCTGGTGGGCACCATCGCCGAGGATGTGGAAATCCTGAACCTCGCCGAGGCGGCGAGCCATCCGGACTTCGCCTACCGCCCGGAAACCGGCGAGGACCGCTTCCACAGCTTCGCGGGCGTGCCGATCATCCGGCGCGAGCGGGCGGTGGGCGTGCTGGCGGTGCAGCACCTTGAGGCGCGGCGCTATGCCGACATCGAGATCGAGGCGCTCCAGACGGTCGCCATGGTGCTGTCCGAGCTGATCGCCAATGCCGGACTGATCGACGCCGCGACGGCGCCCAAGGACCGGGTGCAGCCCACCGCGCTGGTGCGGCTGACCGGGCAGAAGCTGGTGGACGGCATGGCGGCCGGCTGCGCGGTGTTCCATCAGCCGCGCATCGTGATCGAGCATACGGTGGCCGAGGATGTCGAGGCGGAGCGCCACCGCGTCTATGCCGCTTTTGACAAGATGCGCGAGCAGATCGACCGGATCGCACGCGAGGCCGAGTTCGGCGTCGGCGGCGAACATGAGGAGGTCATCGCGACCTACAAGATGTTTGCCTATGACGAGGGTTGGGCCCGGCGGATCAACGAGGCGATCGACAGCGGCCTCACCGCCGAGGCGGCGATCGAGCGCGTCCAGCAGCGCACTCGCCAGCGCATGCGCCAGATCGACGATCCGCTGCTCGCCGACCGGATGCACGATCTGGAGGATCTTGCGAACCGCTTGTTGCGCATCGTCTCGGGCCAGATGGGCACCGCGGCGCAGCTTGGTCTCAGGCAGGACACCATACTGATCGCGCGCAACCTTGGGCCCGCCGAGCTGCTGGAGTACGATCGCCGGCGGCTCAAGGGCGTGATCCTCGAAGAAGGATCGCTGACCGCGCACGTCACCATAGTTGCGCGGGCGATGGGCGTCCCCGTGCTCGGCCGGGTGCGCGACGTGCGGCAGGCGATCGCTGAGGGTGATCTGCTGCTGCTCGACGTGACCGAGGGTACCGTGCTGGTGCGCCCGTCCGGCGCCATGGAGGAGGCGTTCGACGCCAAGCTGGCGCTGCGCCAGAAGCGCAAGGCCGCCTATGCCGCGCTGCGCGACCTGCCGCCCAAGACCAAGGACGGCAAGCGGATCACGCTGATGGTCAATGCCGGCCTGCGCGACGATGCCGCCGCCCTGGACCTGACCGGAGCTGACGGCATCGGCCTGTTCCGCACCGAGTTCCAGTTCCTCGTTTCGGCCACTTTGCCCCAGCGCGAGCGGCAGCAGCGGCTGTACCGGGAAGTGCTGGATGCGGCGGGCGACCGGCCGGTGATCTTCCGCACGGTCGACATCGGCGGCGACAAGGCGCTGCCGTATCTCATTCATCACGATGGTGAAGAGGAGAACCCGGCGATGGGCTGGCGCGCGCTGCGCCTGGCGCTGGAGCGCGACGGGCTGATGAAGGCGCAGGCGCGCGCGCTGCTGGAGGCGGCGGCGGGGCGGACGCTGAACGTGATGTTCCCGATGGTCTCCGAAGCTTGGGAGTTCGACGAGGCGCGCTCCCTGTTCGAGGCGCAGCGCGACTGGATCGCCTCGCGCGGGCGGCGGCTGCCCAATGAAATCCGCTATGGCGCGATGCTGGAAGTGCCGAGCCTCGCCTACCAGCTCGATTTGCTGCTGCCCAACCTCGACTTCCTGTCGATCGGCACCAACGACCTGACGCAGTTCCTGTTCGCCGCCGACCGGGCCAACCCGAAGCTTGCCGAGCGCTACGACTGGCTGTCCGCCTCCATCCTCCGCTTCATCCGCCAGGTGGTGGGCGAGGCGCGGCAGGCGGGCGTGGACGTGGCGGTGTGCGGCGAGATGGGCGGGCGCACGCTGGAGGCGATGGCGCTGGTGGGGCTGGGGATCGAGCGTCTTTCGATCACGCCGGCAGCGGTCGGGCCCGTCAAGGCGATGATACGCTCGCTCGACCGCGCCATGCTGGCCGCGGACCTGGAGGGGCTGCTCGCCGCTCCGCCGCGGGACCTGCGCGGCGCCCTTGTCGGCTGGGCGCAGGAGCGCGGCGTCGAACTGGGCTGATGCCGCTACGAAACGCGGGGCACAGGCGATTGACTTGACGCCACGGCTTTGAAAGACGCGCACCTAAAGGGTCGCAGCGGGATGGTGCCGCGCTTCCCCGGAGACCAGCATGCCCGAAGCCGAGCGCGGCCCACAGACGACGACCCCTCCGAAGCAGACGGTGGGCGAGCGGCTGCGCGCCGCTCGCGAAGCGCTGGGCCTGTCGCTGCCCGAAGTGGCCGCGCGCACCCGCGTGCCGCTGCGCCACCTTGAGGCGATCGAGACGTCCGACTTCGCCGGGCTGCCCTCCGTTACCTATGCCGTCGGCTTCGTGCGCAGCTATGCGCGGGCGGTGGACGCCGATGAGGTGGCGCTGGCGCATGACACGCGCGAGGAAGTGGCGCGCACCACGCGCACCAAGCCGGTCTATGAGCCTTACGAGATCGCCGATCCCACGCGCACGCCCTCGCGCGGGCTGGCCATCGTCGCCGCGGGCGTCGCGCTGGCGGTGCTGGTGCTTGCGGCCCTGTGGTTCACCACCACGGTGTTCCGCGGCGGCGAGGAGACGGCGGCGCCATCGGTGGTCGCGCCGGTGCCGACATCCGCGCCGACCGCGCGCGCCACGCCTGCCGGCGGGGGCCAGGTACGGCTCCTCGCCAAGGACGAGGTTTGGCTGCGGGTCTATGACGCTGCCGATACGACGCTGTTCACCGGAATCATGAAGGCCGGCGATACGTTCGACGTGCCGCCCACTGCCAACAACCCGATGATCAATGTCGGCCGACCCGACAAGCTTCAGGTGCTGCTCAACGGCTCAGCGCTGCCGCCGCTGGGCACCGGTGAGCGGGCGATCAAGGACGTGCCGGTGGGTGCGGCGGCGCTGGCGGCACGGGCTTCCGGCCAGCCTGCGCCGGAGGCTTCGCCCCTGGCCGCGCCGATCACGAGCGTGCCGCCGGCCTTCGCGCCCCAGGCCGCGCGTCCACGGACGCGCGCTACGCCGCGTCCGCGCGCGGAGGCACTCGTGGTGCCTTCCGCCGATCGCGAGACGGCGCGTGCCAACCGCCGCTCGCCCGAGCCGGAGCCGACCGCCACCCTCGCGCCGGGGAACTGATCCCTGGGCGCACCGCCGGCGCTTAAGGCTGGCGACAGGCGGGCGGGTGCAGTTATACCGCCGCCTGATCCTCTTGGGGGTAAGATGCCGAAATTTCTGCTGCTCGTCGCCGTCGCTGCCGCCGCCATCCCGGGCGCGACGCTCGCCCAATCGTCCGTCGAGTCCCGCGTCGGCCGGCTCGAAAGCGAGATGCGCGCGGTGCAGCGCAAGGTGTTCCCGGGCGGCGCGGGCACTTATGTCGAACCACAGATCCGCCCGCCCCAGGCGGAGGCCGAGATCAACGGTGCGCCGGCGAGCGGCGCGATCGACGACCTGACCCAGCGGGTCACCTCGCTGGAAGGGCAGATGCGCACGCTGACCGGCCAGATCGAGCAGAACCAGTATCGCGTCCGGCAGCTGGAGGACGCCTTCGCCGCCTATCGCAAGGAGGTGGATTCGAAGCTTTCCGCCGGTGCCGCTGCGCCGCCTGCCGAGGTGCCCTTCGCCGAGGCGCCGCGATCGCCGCGCCCGGCGGTGGCCGATGCCGCCCCCACCGGCGACCGCGCCGCCAAGGTCGCGGCCGTGCAGAAGCCCGACACGGGCGATGCGGGCGAGGACGCCTATATGTACGGCTATCGCCTGTGGGCGGCGAAGCTCTACCCGGAGGCGGCGACCCAGCTGAAGAAGGTGGTAGCCAGCTATCCGGATCATCGCCGCGCCAGTTTCGCGCAGAACCTGCTCGGCCGATCCTATCTCGATGATGGCAAGCCCAGCCTCGCCTCCATCGCATTTTACGAGAACTACAAGAAACGCCCGGAAAGCGAGCGTGCGCCCGACAGCCTCTATTATCTCGGCCAGGCACTGGTGCAGCTCAAGAAGCCGGCCGACGCCTGCAAGGTCTATGGCGAGCTGACGGACGTTTATGGCGGCACCATCTCGGCCGAGATGAAGGCCAATGTCGCCAGGGCGCGCGCCACCGCCAAGTGCCAGTGAGCGACGCCGACCGCTTCCTTGCCGCGGTGGAGAAGGCCGCGGGCGGGCCGGTCGGCACGCTGGGACTGGCAGTGTCGGGCGGCGCGGACAGCATGGCGCTGCTGCTGCTCGCCCATGCTGCTCTGCCCGGACGTATTCGGGTGGCGACGGTAGACCATCGTCTGCGCGACGGATCGGAGCAGGATGCCGCGCTCGTCGCCGCCACGTGCGCGAAGCTTGGCGTACCGCATGCGACGCTGACGCCGGAGACGCCGATCGTCGGCGCCAGTATCCAGGCGCAGGCGCGCGAGGCTCGCTATATGCTGCTCGCCGGCTGGGCGGGCAGTGCCGGCGTCAATGCCGTCGCCACCGCGCACCAGGCGGACGACCAGGCGGAAACCTTTCTGATGCGCGCGTCGCGCGGCTCGGGTCTGGCAGGGCTCGCCGGCATCCGCGCGCGGACGGAAATCAACGGCGTCGCCATCGTCCGGCCGCTGCTCGACTGGCGCCGTGCCGAGCTGCGCGCGATCGTGCGGAGAGCGGGCGCTGACTTCGTGGACGACCCTGCCAACGCCGATCCGCGGCACGACCGCACCCGGTTTCGCCAACTGCTGGGTCGCGAGGAATGGCTCGATGCGCCGAACCTCGCCGCCTCGGCGCGGCATCTGGCCGAAGCCGATGATGATGTCCGTGCAATGACCGACTGGCTGTGGCGCGAACGGGTGGAGACCGAGGGGGAGGAGTGCCGGATCGCGGTTGCGGGGCTGCCGCGCGAACTGCGTCGACGGCTCGTCCGCCGTGCAATTGGCTACGTGCGCCAGGGCGCGGCGATCGCTGCGCCGGCATGGAGCGACGCGGCGGGGATAGAGCCGCTGCTCGATGCGCTGGCGGCCGGCCGGGGGGCGACCCGCGCCGGGGTGCAGGCGGTGGTGCGCGGCGCGGAATGGCGTTTCCGCCCGGCACCGCCGCGGCGTGCCGATTGACCATGGCCGCGATCGTCTCGTGCGATTGGTCTGAGACTGGAGATGCCGCATGCTGAACATCGTGCTGCTGGCGGCGGCTGCCGCAGGTGCTGAACCCTCCTTTCCAGAGCAGGTGCCGGGCCTGACAGAGCGCTGCATCCGGTCCGCGATCGACGAGCGGGAGACCACCGAGGAGGAGCGTGCGCACAAATATATGTGCACGGGGGAAGCCGCCGAGCGCCTGTGGGTCTGGCTGGAGCAGGCGAAGCTGCCGTCGTGGGAGCAGGATACCCCGCAGGAAGGTCGCTGGTTGAGCCGGGAGTTTCCACTCGGCGCCTGTTTCAAGCGGATCCGTGATGCCGGGGGCCGGGCAACCGACACCGGTCTGTCCTGTTCGATCTGGATTCCACGCGGCGGCGCGGCAAGCGACATGTCGGACGAACGCGAATAAGCCCCGGTCCGGTCAGATGGACATGCTTCGTTCCATTGCCATTAACCCGGGCCAGACTACATATTGCGTTCGTGAAAGGTAGCGCATGAACGACAACAAGCAGCCTGACCAGAACGGCGGCGGAGACGGTAGCCCCAATCCATGGATGAAGAGCCTGCTGATCTGGGTCGGCATCCTGCTGTCGCTGGCGGTGGTCGTTACCCTGTTCGACGGGCGCGCGGGTGCGGGTGCGGGTAGCACGATCGCCTATTCGACGTTCCTCGACAAGGTCGACGAGGGGACGGTGAAGGACGTCACCATCTCGCGCGAGGCGATCACCGGCACGCTGTCGAACGGCGACAAGTTCCGCACCGATCCGGTGACCGATCCGCAGCTTACCGATCGGCTGCGCAAGGCCAACGTGACGATCTCGGGCAAGCGCGACGACGGTCCGTCGATCTGGATGGTGCTGCTCTACCAGTCGCTGCCTTTCCTGCTGTTCCTCGGCATCGCCTTCTTCGTGCTGCGCCAGATGCAGAAGGGCGGCGGCGCGGGCGGCGCGATGGGCTTCGGCAAGAGCCGCGCGAAGATGCTGACTGAGAAGCACGGCAAGGTCACCTTCGCCGACGTCGCCGGCATCGACGAGGCGCGCGAGGAGCTGCAGGAGATCGTCGAGTTCCTCAAGGACCCGACGAAGTTCGCGCGCCTAGGCGGCAAGATCCCCAAGGGCGCGCTGCTGGTCGGCTCGCCCGGCACCGGCAAGACCTTGCTCGCCCGCGCGATCGCCGGTGAGGCGGGCGTGCCGTTCTTCACCATCTCGGGCTCGGACTTCGTCGAGATGTTCGTCGGCGTCGGTGCCAGCCGCGTGCGCGACATGTTCGAGCAGGCCAAGAAGTCCGCGCCCTGCATTGTCTTCATCGACGAGATCGATGCGGTCGGCCGGCATCGCGGCGCGGGCCTGGGCAACGGCAATGACGAGCGCGAGCAGACGCTCAACCAGCTGCTGGTCGAGATGGACGGCTTCGAGGCCAACGAGGGCATTATCATCATCGCGGCGACCAACCGCCCCGACGTGCTCGATCCCGCGCTGCTGCGCCCGGGCCGGTTTGACCGGCAGGTGGTGGTGCCGCGGCCGGACATTGAGGGCCGCGTGAAGATCCTCGAAGTGCACATGAAGAAGGTGCCGCTGGCGCCCGACGTCGATGCGCGCACCATCGCGCGCGGCACCCCCGGCTTCTCGGGCGCGGACCTCGCCAACCTCGTCAACGAGGCGGCGTTGATGGCGGCGCGCAAGGGCAAGCGGCTGGTCGCCAATGCCGAGTTCGAGGAGGCGAAGGACAAGGTCATGATGGGCGCCGAGCGGCGTTCGATGGTGATGACCGAGGACGAGAAGAGGATGACCGCCTATCACGAGGCCGGCCACGCCATTGTCTCGCTGCACGAGCCCGCGTCCGACCCGATCCACAAGGCGACGATCATCCCGCGCGGCCGCGCCTTGGGCATGGTCATGCGCTTGCCCGAGCGCGACAGCTACAGCTATCACCGCGACAAGATGTACGCCAACCTGTCGGTGTCGATGGGCGGGCGCGTCGCCGAGGAGCTGATCTTCGGCTATGACAAGGTGTCAAGCGGGGCGAGTGGCGACATCCAATACGCCACCGGCCTCGCGCGCGACATGGTCACCAAGTGGGGCATGTCCGACAAGGTTGGCCCGGTCGACTATGCGCAGCCGGAGGGCGAGTCGTTCCTCGGCTATTCCTCTTCGCAGCCGACCCACATGTCGAACGAGACCGCGCGGCTGATCGATGCCGAGATCAAGGCGATCGTCGAGGGCGGCCTGGCGCGGGCCAAGGAGGTGCTGAGCGAGCACCTCGACCAGCTGCACCTGCTCGCGGGTGCGCTGCTCGAATATGAGACGCTGTCCGGCGACGAGATCAAGCGCCTGATCGCCGGCGACGAGATCGGCCGCCGCGACGCCGGGCCCAAGCCGACCCGCGTGGCGGTGGGCACCTCCATTCCCAAGACCCGGCGTCCCGGTCCGTTCGGCAACCCCGCGCCGGCGGGGGCCTGAGCCTCGCACCGTTGCGGGCCGCCCGAGCGGCTCGCCCCGGCTGATTCGCTTGCGGCGCCTCGACCTTCGAGTCGGGGCGCCGCTTTCGTCTGGGAGGACGCGTGGCAGCCCCGCGATCCGGTCCGCGCACGAAAAGGGCGGCGGAACCGAAGTTCCGCCGCCCCACGATCCCTTGAAGAAGCCGCGATTACTCGCCGGTGTTCTTCATGTTCTCGGAAACGTTGCTGAAGGTCTTGGTCAGGTTGTTGCCCAGACCCTGCATCGCGGTGATCGCGGCGACGGCGATCAGCGCAGCGATCAGGCCGTACTCGATCGCGGTAGCGCCCTTGGTGTTCTTCAGGAAAGCGCGAATCTTGGTCATTTTCCGGTCTCCGTTATCTTGCAAATCGCTTCATTCACCCGGCCGGACCGGGGGACCGGGCCGACCCTGTCGCTGTAGCGTTGGAAGCGTTTAGAAAAGGTTGCCCCACAGCCTTGCAGCAGAATTCGCCGCAGGTTCAGCGGGCGTTCTGGACCTTCGTGTTGATGTTGCCCCACATGTTGACGGTGACATCGGCTACCTCGCCGAGCGCGACCATCATGGCCAGGATCACCAGCGCGATAATGAAGCCGTACTCGACGACGGTTGCGCCGCGAGTGTCGCGCATGACGCGACCCAGCGTTGTGCGCATGCCGCGGCTGAGCGAGGTGACCCGGTCCATGACGTACCGTTACAGGGAAGAGGTTTAACGAATGGCTGAGATTCAGGGCGGCCTGATGCCCGTGGTCGCGGTGGCGCTGATCGATGCGGACGGGCGCGTGCTGGTGCAGCAGCGCCCGCCGGGGAAATCGCTTGCGGGGCTTTGGGAATTTCCCGGTGGCAAGATCGAGGCCGGCGAGACTCCCGAGGACGGCCTCGTGCGCGAGCTGGAGGAGGAACTGGCGATCAGCGTGCCGTGCGGTTGCCTGTTTCCTGCCACTTTCGCCAGCGCGCCGCTGGGTGACCGACATCTCGTGCTGCTGCTCTACACCTGCCGCAAATGGACCGGGGTGCCACGCGCGCTCGCCGCTTCTGCCCTGCGCTGGGTCCGTCCGGCAGAACTGCACGCGATGGACGTGGTGCCCGCGGACCGGCCGATGCTGGGCGCGCTCGAAGCGCTGCTCTGAGCGTCAGTAGCCCAGCCGGCCCCAGGTGGGCGAGAGCTGCGCGTTGAGGCGGCGAAGGCCGTCCGCGGAGAGCTTCTCGCGGTGATCGCCGGGCACCACCTTGCGGACAAAGGCGGTGGGCTCCTCTGCTTCGGGCAGAATGTCGCGCTCGGCCAGGATCCGGGCGACGACGTCCGGCGGTGCCTGCCAGCCGAACCAGGCGGCGAGCTCCGCGATCCATGCCGCCTTGTCGAAGATCACCTCTTCGTAGCGGAACAACTTCAGGTTCGGGTCGGCGAGCAGCGGGCGATAGGCGTCGATCGTCCGATTGAGCTGCTTTGCCTGCTTGAGCACATAATCCTCGACGCTCTGCTGGAGCGCCTCCTCACGCCGCTTCGCGATTAATGAGCCTTCGGCGCGCTGCTCGGGCAGCTGGTGCGAGAAGGCGGAGGAAAAATATTCGCTGACCAGGGCATCGCGGGGATCGCGGACGAGCAGAACCTTGCGCGCGTCCTTGAACGCGGGGCGGCCGAACAATCCGCTCGGCGCGTCGCGGAAGCCGGCGTACAGGTTGCCGCGGCGCAGGATGCGGAACAGGTCCGGATTGCCGTTCCAGTCAGGATAGCGATAGCCCGCCGCAAACGCTTTGTCAGGCAGCAGCACCACCGGCCAGCCATTCGCCTCGGCGAGGTCGAGCAGGATCAGGTTCATCAGGCTGCTGCCCGACTTGCGTACACCCAGCGCGAACAGGATCGGCAGGTCCGGGTTCTGGCGGACCGCGAAATCGAGCTGCCCGCCGTCCGCCATGCCGAGCGAGACGGTGACCGTCGCGCTCAATCGTTGCCGCCGATCAGGTCGCCGAACCCGCCCAGTATCGATCCCTCGCCGCGGTTCTGGCCGCCGCGGCTGCCTGCCGCCGCGAGCATGCGGCCGGCGAGGCGCGAGAAGGGGAGGGACTGGATCCACACCTTGCCCGGGCCGGTCAGCCGCGCGAAGAACACGCCCTCGCCGCCGAAGATCATGCTCTTCACGCCGCGCACCATCTCCAGGTCGAAATCGACGGAAGGGGTGAAGGCGGCGAGGCAGCCGGTATCGACGTGGAGCTGCTCGCCCGGCTTGAGTTCGCGCTCCACCAGCGTGCCGCCCATCTGCACGAACACCCAGCCGTCGCCGTCCAGCTTCTGCATGATGAAGCCCTCGCCCCCGAACAGGCCGGTCATCACCTTGCGCTGGAAGGCGACACCGATCTGCACGCCCTTGGCCGCCGCGAGGAAGCTGTCCTTCTGGCAGATCAACGTGCCGCCGACGTCCGCCAGCCGCAGCGGCAGGATCGTGCCCGGCGTGGGCGCACCGAAAGCGACGCGCGCCTTGCCCTGACCCTGGTGGGTGAACACGGTGGTGAACAGGCTCTCGCCGGTGACGAGCCGCTTGCCCGCGCCGATCAGCTTGTCCATGAAGCCGCCGCTGCTGCTCCCGGAGCCATCGCCGAACACGGTGGACATCTCGATCGAGGCATCCTTCCACACCATCGCGCCTGCCTCGGCGACTGCGCTCTCGCCCGGATCGAGCTCGATTTCGACGAACTGAAGGTCCTCGCCGCGGATCTCGAAATCGATGTCGTCGGCAACGCCGCTCTGGCGCATGTGGCTCCACGGACTGGTCATGTCGAAGACTCCTTTCCGGGCCCGTCTTATCGGCGGCGGACGGCGGCGAGAAGATGGCGCAGGCGGCGCGCGATGGCGAGCGCGACGAGGCCGAGTGCCATCGCGATCGGCAACAGCGCGGCAAGCGGCGGAATCGCTGGCCAGCGCAGTCGGGCAAGGGCGATGCCGGTGCCGGCCAGTGCGAGCAGGGTCGCCAGCACCGCAGGGGCGACGGCGGAGCGGTGGAGCGTGGCGGGATCGCCGGGCAGTGTCACGAGTGGCTCGTAGCGGAGGTGGGAGGCGTTGCAAACCCGGGGGTACGGAACTGCGTTGCACGCATGTTGATCGAGTTCGATACGTGGAAGGACGCGACGAACTTCGACAAGCATGGCCTGTCGCTGGCATTCGGCGCGCGGTTGTTTGATGATCCCCTGCACATCGTGCTCGGCCCTATTCGGCCCATCGACGGCGAAGATCGCTACAAGATCATCGGCATGGTGGATGGAAAGCTGTAAACCAGCGTTCACGTCCGCCGCGGCGAGGCAGTGCGGTTCATCTCGGTGAGGAGAAGCAATGATGGCGAGGCTCGCGTCTATGGTCGCGCTTGAAGCCGATCGCAACGATCCCGAGGACTTCGACGTGTCCGAAGCCGAGGTAGAGCGGGCGGCAAAGGAGCGGCGTGTGCGAACCGAACAGGTCTCCCTCCGCCTCGACGGCGCCGTCCTTGATCGCTTTCGTGCGACGGGGCCCGGCTGGGAAGCGCGGATCAACGAGGCGCTGCGCCGCGCGGCGCCCTGACGGCGGGTGTTGCCCCTGCGTCGGCGGGGGCGTAACGAGACGCTCCGGGGCGGCCGCATCGGTCGCCCTTGCTGTTTGAAGGAGCCGTCCCGTGACGATCACCCCACTCATGCCCGTCTATCCCCGCTGCGGGGTACGGCCGGTGCGAGGCGAGGGGGTGTACCTCTACGGCGAGCACGGCGAGCAGTATCTCGATTTCGCCGCGGGCATCGCGGTCAACGCATTGGGCCACGGCCACCCGCATCTGGTGAAGGCGATCGCTGACCAGGCGGCGACGCTGATGCACGTCAGCAACCTGTACGGCAGCCCGCAGGGCGAGGCGCTGGCGCAGCGGATCGTGGATAACAGCTTCGCGGACACGGTGTTCTTCACCAATTCCGGCGTCGAGGCGATCGAATGCGCGATCAAGACCGCGCGCCGCTATCACCATGTCGCCGGCAACCCGCAGCGGCACAAACTGATCACCTTCAAGAACGCCTTCCACGGCCGCTCGCTCGGCGCGATCTCGGCCACCGACCAGGCCAAGATGCGCGACGGGTTCGAGCCGCTGCTGCCGGGCTTCGACTATGTCCGCTTCAACGACCTGGAAGGTGCGCTCGCCGCGATCGACGAGGAGACCGCCGGCTTCCTGGTCGAGACGGTGCAGGGCGAGGGCGGCATGACCGCGGGCACGCCGGAGTTCATCACCGGCCTGCGCAAGGCCTGCGACGAACACGGCCTGCTGCTGATCCTGGACGAGATCCAGTGCGGCTATGGCCGCACCGGCAAGATGTGGGCCTATGAACACTACGGCATCACGCCCGACATCATGACCGTCGCCAAGGGCATCGGCGGCGGCTTCCCGCTCGGCGCCTGTCTCGCGACCGAGGAGGCCGCGAAGGGGATGGTGTTCGGCACGCACGGCTCCACCTATGGCGGCAACCCGCTGGCGATGGCGGCAGGGCAGGCGGTGCTGGACGTGATGCTGGAGCCCGACTTCCTGCCGCATGTCGAGGCGATGGGCGCCCGTCTGCGCGCGGCGTTCGAGCAATTGATCCCCAACCACGATCACCTGTTCGAGGAGATCCGGGGCAAGGGGCTGATGCTGGGCATCAAGATGAAGGAGCCGGCGGTCAGTCGCGACTTCGTGGCGCACCTGCGCGACAATCACGGGCTGCTGACCGTCGCGGCGGGCGAGAACGTGTTTCGCGTGCTGCCGCCGCTGGTGATCGGCGAGAGCCACATCGACGAATGCATCGAGCGGCTGAGCGCCGGCGCGCGGAGCTTCGCGGGTAAGAGCGATGACTGAGCCCCGCCACTTTCTGAATCTGTCCGACGCGGGCGCCGACGGGCTTGCCGCGATCCTTGCCGACGCGCTCGACCGCAAGGCGGCACGCGCCGGCTGGCCGAAGGGGCGACCCGATACGGATGCTCCGCTCGCCGGCCATGTCCTCGCGTCGATTTTCGAGAAGAACTCGACCCGCACCCGCGTCAGCTTCGACATGGCGATCCGCCAGCTCGGCGGCAGCTCGATCGTTATGGAGGCGGGGCAGATGCAACTCGGCCGGGGCGAGACCGTCGCCGATACCGCGCGCGTCCTCTCCGGCTATGTCGATGCAATCATGATCCGCACCGACGATCACGCCAAGGTGGAGGAGATGGCGCGATACGCCACGGTCCCGGTGATCAACGGCCTTACCGATGCCTCGCACCCCTGCCAGATCGTCGCCGACCTGCTGACCATCGTCGAGAGCGGCAAGGCGCTGCCCGGCCTGAAGATCGCGTGGCTGGGAGATGGCAACAACGTCCTCGCCTCGATCTACGAGGCGGCGGGGCTGATGCAGTTCGACGTCGTCGCCGCCTGTCCGCAAGGGTTCATGCCCGCGGACAGCGATGTCGCGCTGGCGAAAGGGCGCGGCCGGGTCGTCGCCAACCCGCGCGAGGCGGTGGACGGGGCGGACCTAGTCATCACCGATACCTGGATTTCGATGGGACAGGCGCATGGCGAGACCAAGCTGACGGCAATGATGCCCTATCAGGTCGATGCGGCGCTGATGGCCGCGGCGGCGCCGGATGCCAAGTTCCTCCACTGCCTGCCCGCGCATCGCGGTGAGGAAGTGACCGCGGAGGTGATCGACGGGCCGCAGTCACTGATCTGGGCGGAGGCGGAGAACCGACTCCACGCGCAGAAATCCATCCTGCGCTGGTGCTTCGGCCAGGTCGGTTGATCTAGCCGGATCGCATACCCAGATTCTCGTCAACCCGGCGGCTGCCGGTTTCCACTTCATGGACGTGCGCTTGCCGCACGACCTCCCGGCGTGCCGGGATGACGAGAGCATCATGACCGATCCGACCTTCGACCTCGACCGCTCCCTCGGCTTCACGATTCCTGCCCGCCATGTCCGCGGGCGGGCCGCTCGGCTCGGCCCGGTGCTCGACACCATCCTGGCCGCGCACGACTATCCCGCCCCGATTGCCAAGCTGCTCGGGGAGGCATTGGTGCTGGCGGCGCTGATCGGCGCGACGCTGAAAGACAATGCGGGGCAGCTGACCATGCAGGCGCAATCGGATGGCGGCATCGTCAAGCTGCTGGTGGTCGACTATCGCGGCGGCGCCTTGCGCGGCTATGTCGATTTCGACGCCGAGCGGCTCGCCGCGGCGCCGGCTGACCCCACCCTGTTCGCGCTGTTCGGCGAGGGCTATCTGGCGATCACCTTCGATCTCGCCACCACCGGCGAGCGCTACCAGGGGATTGTCCCGCTCGACGGTGACAGTCTGTCCCGCGTGGCGGAGGGCTATTTCGTCCAGTCCGAGCAGATTCCCACGCTGGTCCGGGTGGCGTGCCGGCACGAGGGCGGCCGGCTGATCGCCGGTGGGCTGCTGCTCCAGCACCTGCCCGAGGGCGAGGTAGGCCGCGAGCGATTGCACGTCCGGCTCGATCATCCCGAATGGGACCATGTTGCGGCGCTGGCCGGCACGGTGGAGCTGGGCGAGCTGGACGATCCCGCGCTGCCGCTCGAAACGTTGCTGTGGCGGCTGTTCAACGAGGAGGATGAGGTGCGCATCCTTTCCGATGCCCCGCTCAGCCGCGGCTGCCGGTGCACCCGGGAGCACATCCTAGGCGTGCTCGCCAAATTCACGCCCGAGGATCAGCGCGACATGGCGGACGAGAAGGGCGTGATCGCGGTAGACTGCCGGTTCTGCTCCACGATCTTTCCGGTTCGCATCGAGGACCTCGCATCCGCGGCGTGAACCAGTTTCGTCGCGCGGCGGTCGATTGCGCATCACCGCCGTGGCGATTTGTGCTACTGCGAACATGGGGCAGAGCCGGGGGGCTCGGACGGGAACAGGCTGATGAACGCGATCGGACGTGCGGCATTCGCCGTCTCTGCACTGCTGGCCGGGGCTGCAGCGGGCGCTCAGGGCGGGTCAGTCCTGGCCGGGGTCGTGCCGGGAGAATGGGCGCTCCACGACATCGGCCAGCGCGGAACCGCGCGGCAGATCTGCGTTCGGGACCCGGCCCAGCTGGTCCACGTCAACCATCCGACCGGCGCATGCCGCAGGTCGCTGGTAAGCCGCGAAGGCAGGGTCACCACCATCCGCTATGTCTGCCCCGGGCTCGGCAACGGTATAACCCGGCTGACGATGGAGAGTAGTTCGATCGTCAGAATCCAGACGCAGGGCCTGGTCCGCGGGGCGCCCTTCGACCGCGACATGGAGGCGAGGCGGACCGGCGCTTGCCGGCGCGGATTAACGGCCTTTTTACCCGATTGAGCTAGGAGCGGCGCGTGCTTCTCGAAGTGAGCACGCTTCTCTCCCAAGGCTCTGACGAGCGACTGGGCCGCTTCCCGTGCAGGGGAAGCGGCCCTTTTTGGTGTGGTTGCATGCCGGACGCATAAGGCCTAGCGCGCGCCGATCATGACAAACGAAACAACCGCGGTCGCCCTGGTCTCGGGCGGGCTCGACTCCATGGTGGCGGCAGCGATGGCGCGCGAGGCCGGCCATCGGCTGCTGATGCTCTCCATCGACTACAACCAGCGTCATTACCTGGAGATCGCCGCCGCGCGCCGGATTGCGCATGCGCTTGGCGCGGCGCGCCACGTGGTGCTGCCGATCGACCTGACCGCCTTTGGCGGCTCCGCGCTCACCGATGCCATTGACGTGCCGAAGGAGGGGGTCGGTGAGGGGATTCCCGTCACCTACGTACCGGCGCGCAACACGGTGTTCCTCAGCCTGTGCCTCGCCTGGGCGGAGGCGACGGGCGCGCGCGACCTGTACATCGGTGTCAACGCGCTCGATTATTCGGGCTATCCCGATTGCCGGCCCGAGTTCATCGCAGGCTTCGAGGCGCTGGCGGAACTCGCCACCAAGGCAGGCGTCGAAGGAGACCGGTTCCGCGTGCAGGCACCGCTCCAGTTCATGACCAAGGCGGACATCGTGCGCGAGGGCACGCGACTGGGGCTCGACTTGGGAATGAGCTGGTCGTGCTACGATCCGGCTCCGGGCGGGCTGCATTGCGGATTATGTGACAGCTGCCGGCTGCGCGCCAAGGGCTTCGCCGAGGCTGGCGTCGCCGATCCGACCGCTTATGCGGCAAGTCCCGGCGCCGCATGAGCTACGCCGTCAAGGAGATGTTCCTGACGCTGCAGGGGGAAGGCGTGCAGGCTGGGCGGCGTGCGGTTTTCGTGCGCTTCGCGGGCTGCAACCTGTGGAGCGGGCGCGAGGCGGACCGGGAGCATGCGGTGTGCTGGTTTTGCGACACCGACTTCGTCGGGACCGATGGGGCGGGTGGCGGCAAGTTTGCCGATGCCGCCGCGCTGGTCACCGCGGTGGACGGCCATTGGGGGCCGGATCGCGCACGCCGCTTCGTCGTGCTGACCGGCGGCGAGCCGATGCTCCAGGTGGACGATGCGCTGGTCGATGCGCTGCACGCCGCCGGGTTCGAGGTCGCGATCGAGAGCAACGGCACCTTGCCGGCGCATCCACGGCTGGACTGGGTGTGTATCAGCCCCAAGGCGGGGAGCGAGGTGGTCCAGCGCGCCGGTGACGAGCTGAAGCTGGTTTGGCCGCAGGCGGGGATTGAGGTGGAAGCGCTGGAGGGATGGAGCTTCCGCCACCTACTTGTGCAGCCGCTGGACGACGAGCGAGCGCAGGAGAACCATCAGGCGGCGATTGAGTTCGTGCTGGCGCGGCCGCGCTGGCGCCTCACGCTCCAGACCCACAAGATGCTGGGGCTGCGCTGATCGCAGCCCCGATGGTCAGCGCTGCGCCGTCGCCACACCGACCGGCGGCCACACCAGCGCACCACATTTCTTGTCCTGCCATTCACCCTTCTTGGACCAGCAGATCGCGTCGACGCGTGGCAGCGTGACCGTGGGATAGACGCTGCGCGTCATCGCCTGGTCGCCCCACGGCGTCAGACTGTTGCGCAACTCGCGCATGCGCAGTCGCGCAACATCGGCGAAGCGGCCACGCGGCTCGAATACCGCCTGTCTGCCGATGTCGTTCGCCACTTCGCAGAAGTTATACTGCGCTGCGACCGTCGCAAATCCCGAATAGGTGCGGGTGCCGAACTGGTCGAGCGCCGCCTGCCCGGCCTTGACTGTCTTGTTGACGCGCACGAAATATTTGGTGAGCGTGTCGAAGGACTTCTTCAGCTCGTCCTTGTGATCGGTCAGGATCGCATTGTAGTTCGACACCGTCACCATGGTCGGTTCGAACTGGCACTGGAGTGCGGCGACGTTGAGTGCGGCGCGCATGTTCCAGACCAGCCCGGCTTCCAGCTCCGCCTTGGTGGCGCCGGGCATCGGCTGGCCGATCCCCGGCTCGTCGCCGATCACCGGCGCGCCGCTTAGATCCTTGGATTTCAGGAAGAACTGTGCCGAGGCGGGCGCACCCGCCGTCGCCAGCAGAGCCGCCGCTACCCCCGCGCCGGCACACCGAACCACGCCCATTCCCACAGCCTCCCACGCAACGCGCGGGATTCTATACCTTTTCGAATCGCGCCCCAACCCCTTTTTGCCATGATCGCTCAACGACCTGGCGCAGGCGCACGAAAAAGGCCGCCCGGCGTGCCGGACGGCCTTTTGAACATGCCGTATGCCGCGACAGAAAGGCCGCGGCAGACGGGCACGCAATCTTACATCGCGTTGCCCGACATGTCGTTCGACATCATCATGTCGTTGCCCATGCCCATGCTGTCGTTGGCCATCATGCCGTCGTTCATCGCACCGTCGACCGGGGTCATGTTGTCGGACATCGTGTCCATGCCTTCGGTGGCGTTCATGTCGGTGATGGTGGTGTTCTCGGTGGTCTCGGTCTTCGAGCCGCACGCCGACACGGCGAGCGCGGCGGCAGCAAGGGCCGAGCCGGTCAGGATCTTGGAAATGGCACGCATGGATAGCTCCCTAGATAGTGGATTTGGACGGCGTACTGGCCCTTAATACCCAAATCACCGTGGACATTAATCGCAGAACGCCGCCCTCTCAAGCCTCGATTTGACAGCTCGAAGTCAGGCCCATGAGGAAGGCGTCGCGCGTCAACGCCAGCGCTTCGTCGAAGGTTGCAAGCGTTTCGTTGTGGCCCAGCGCGGCAAGGCTGGTCACCGGATAGTCCGCGATGCCGCACGGCACGATGCCGGTGAAGTGGTTGAGATCGGGCGACACGTTCACCGAGAAGCCGTGCAGCGTCACCCAGCGGCGCACGCGGACGCCGATCGCACCGATCTTCGCCTCGCGCCCGTCCCGGTCCAGCGTCCAGATGCCGATCCGTCCCTCTGCGCGGAAACAGTCCACGCCGAGGCGTCCGAGCGCGGCGATCACCCATCCTTCGACGGCGTGGACGAAACAGCGCACGTCGCGCCCGTGTCGGTTGAGATCGAGCATCAGATAGCCGACCCGCTGCCCCGGCCCGTGATAGGTGTAGCGTCCACCTCGGCCGGCGGGCACCACGGGAAAGCGCGGATCCACCAACTCGGCCGGATCGGCGCTGGTGCCTGCGGTATAGACGGGGGGATGCTCCAGCAGCCAGATCAGTTCGCGCGCCTCGCCGGCGGCGACGGCGGCGGCGCGCGCCTCCATTTCGGCGAGCGCGGCGGGATATTCGGTCAGGCCTGGCGAGACGCGCCATTCGATGTCGTCGGTCACATCGCGGGAGATGCGGTCGGCCGCGACGATTGGCAACCTGTGTGCGCAGGCGTAGGACGCCCGGATGCAGCAGGAGCCCCGCCAATGGTAAGGATGAGCGCGGTCTGGGACCGGACGGTGGAGGTGCTGAACGGGCGCGCCGGCATCCTCGCCGCGATCGCGCTGCTCACCATCGCGATCCCCTCGATCATCCAGAGCGCGGTCGGCGGCGGCATGCAGGCGGTGCCCAGTCTCGCCGGCGGGATCGTCGGGCTGGTCGCCTTCGGGCTGACGCTCTGGGGTACGCTGGCGATGACCGCGGTGGCGAGCGACCCGGCGACCGGTCGCGCCCAAGGGCTGCGCATCGGCGCGCGCGCGCTGCCGCGGACGCTTGCCGTCATGCTTGTGCTTGGGATCGCGCTGGTGCTGCTGTGGGTGCCCGCGATCGCGCTGCTGATGGGATCGGGCTATGACCTCGCGGCGGCGCAGCGGGGCGATCAGGTCGGGGCGATGGCGAATGTGCGTGCCGGGCCGGTGGTGCTCTACAGTCTCGTCGCCACCGCGGTGATGATCTGGCTGTTCGCGCGGCTGGTGCTGATCTATCCCGTGCTCGTCAACGAAGGCCTGATGTTCGGCGCGCTGCGGCGCTCGTTCGCGCTGACCCGCGGGCTCACCGCCCGCATCGTCGGCGTGGTGATCCTGTTCCTGGTGGTGCTGGTGGTCGCGGTGCTCGCGACGCAAGGCGTGTTCGGCACCGCCTTCCGCCTGCTGCTGGGCGCCGAGCAGCAGAAGCTGGCATTGGTGATGACCGCGGCGGTGCTGGCGGTGGTGACCACCGGCTTCTCGGTCCTCCAGATCGTCTTCGCCGCGCAGCTCTATGTCGCTACTCGTGCTCCCGTCGAAGTGGAGCCCGCACCGGTGCGGAGCGGGCCCTGGGCGTGAGCGTCACCGTATCGCGGCTGCTCGCCGCCGCCTGGTCCCTGTTCCGCCGCGAGCGCAGCCTGCTGATCGCGGCGGGCGCGCCGTTTCTGTTCCTGCCGCCGTTCGCGGTGCAATTGCTAATCGACGGGCCGCCGCTGCCCTTCGCCGCTACACAGGAATGGATGGACAAGGCCGCCGTCTGGGCGGGGGCGAACGTCGGCTGGTATCTGCTGGCCGATGTGATCGTGCTTTACGGCATGGGCGTGCTGGCGCTGCTGCTCGTCGCGCCGGAGCGACCCAATGTTGCGCAGGCGCTGACGCGCGCGCTGCGGCTGCTGCCACGCTTCGTGCTCGCCGGCATGCTGGCCGCGCTGGCGGTGGGGGCGGGCATGTACCTGCTGATCCTGCCCGGCCTCTACCTCCAGGCGCGCCTCGTGTTGGTGCCACTGCTGATCGCGGCCGAGCCGCTGTCGGCGACCCGCGCGATCGGCGAAAGCTGGCGCCGCACGGCCCCGCTCGCCTGGCCGATGTTCGGCGCGGTGGTGGCGCTGTTCGCGTTGCAATGGCTGGGCGCGGCGATGCTGGTGCCGCTCGACAGCTGGCTGCGCCAGCCCTCGCATGCCAATCCCTTCGTGCTGGCGCTGGTCGACGGCGGGCTCGCCGCGGTGCTGTCCGGTTATCGGATCGGGCTGCTGGTGCTCGCCGCGATCGTCTGGCGAGGGCTCAGCCGGGGGACGTGAGGCGCGGCGTCCTCGGGTAGCAGGCCCAGGTCGCGCGGATCGGGAAAGGTCTCCAGCGTGCGCGAGATCGCGGTAAAGCCGCTCGCGCGATAGAAGCCGAGCGCATTGGGATGGTCGAGCGTGCAGGTGTGCACCCACACCCGCGCCACCCCCGGCCGCCAGGCGTGCGCCAGCGCCTGCGCCATCAGCCAGCGACCGTGCCCCTTGCCGGCGAGCTCGGGCACCAAAGCGAAATAGGAAAGCTCACACTCGCCGGCGCGGCGATGGTCGAGCTCGATCATCCCGATCTCCACGCCGCCCGGGTCGAGTGCCGCGAACACCGAGATCGCAGGATCGTGGACGATCGCCGCCAGCCGTGCGTCGTCCATCGCCAGCCGCGAATACCACAGCCACGGCATGCCGACCCGGGCGAACAGCGCGCGGTACCTGTCCAGCGCCGGCGCCTTCCAGCGCGCCAGCCGCAGCGGCGACGGGGGCAGCGGGCGGAGCGGCGGGCGCTGCCGCATCTCCAGCGTGGTGACCACGGTGGCGACATGGTCGGCCGGGACGGGCAAGATCGCCATCAGTTCGGCGTTATTCCCAGGTCGCCACGGGGGGCAGGCTCATCAGGATCGCATCGATGTTGCCGCCGGTCTTGAGGCCGAACAAGGTACCGCGATCATGCACCAGGTTGAACTCGGCATAGCGCCCGCGCCAGGCGCGCTGCACTGCCAGGTCCGCATCGGTGAACGGCATGTCCATCCGCCGCCGCACGATCCGCGGGAACACGTCCAGGAACGCACGGCCGACATCCTGGGTGAAGGCGAAGTTGGCGGCAAAATCGCCCTCAAGATGATCGTAGAAGATGCCGCCGACACCGCGGTGGACGCCGCGATGGGGGATGAAGAAATAGTCGTCCGCCCATTGCTTGAACCGCGGATAGTGCGCGGGATCGTGCGCGTCGCAGGCGGCTTTGAGCACCGCGTGGAACTCGGCGGTATCCGCCTCGATCGGGTGCGGCGGGTTGAGGTCCGCGCCCCCACCGAACCAGCGCTTGGTGGTCACCAGGAAGCGGGTGTTCATGTGGACGGCGGGAACGTGCGGATTGGCCATGTGCGCGACCAGGCTGATCCCGGTGGCGAAGAAGCGCGGGTCCTCGCCCGCGCCATGGATCGACCGGGCGAACTCGCCCTCGAACGCGCCGCCGACAGTGGAGACGTTGACCCCCACCTTCTCGAACACGCGGCCCTTCATCACCCCGCGCACGCCGCCGCCGCCCGGCGCGCCGGACGGATCGGAGCGATCCCAGGGCGTATAGACGAAGGCGGCGTCCGATCCCGCCTCGCGCTCGATCGCCTCGAACTCGGCGCAGATCGCGTCGCGAAGGCTCTCGAACCAGGTGCGGGCGGTGGCTTGTTCGGGGTCGAGCGGCAGCATGGCCCCTCGCTTAGCGGCCGTGCCGCGGACTACAACCAGCGTAGCGCCGCGACATCCGAATCTGCCGGGTTGCTGTTGAACGCGATCCTCGCCTCGGGTGCCTCTACGTGGAGGACGTTGATCAGCCGTTCGAACTGTCCGGCCATGGCCGGGAGCGTGCGCAGCCCGGCTCCGATCACGATCACGTCGTACCTGCCCTTCAGCGCCTCCCGCGTCTGCGCCTCCACGCTCGCGGCGTCTCTGGTGAACAGCAACTCGGCGTCATGTCCCGCTGCGCGAAGGCGATCGAGAGAGCCGTTCAGTCCGTCCATCACCTTTTCGGCGGACATGCCCTTTGGCGCATCGGGCGCGTCGAAGTCGATCTGCGACGGATCCTCGCCGATGATCAGCACGGAACTCATGCGCGTTGCTCCATCTGTCCGGTCGTCTCAACGCGGCCAGGTCGATCAGGATGCGCGAAACCGCCGCGTCGGAGCGTGGAAATCGGGCGGCTTGTCGGCGATCCAGCGGATGAAGCGGGCGATGTCCTCGTGCTGGCGAAGCGCATCGAGATCGGCATAGGCGCCGGCGAGGTCGCGATTGGAGACGCAGGCGTGGATGATGCGATGGCAGATCGGGTGCACCGGCACCGTCTCGCTGCCGCCCTGGCTCTTCGGCACGCGGTGATGCCATTCGATCCGGCGGCCGAGCGAGCGAGCACACAGGGCACAAGCCGCGGCGGGGGGAGGCGTCGCCGCCCGTGCTTCCGCCTCGGCCAGCCCGCGAAGCCGCTTCACCCGTCCTGCCATTTCCACGATATAAGGCGTGCGGTCTTCGCGGTCAGCCCGGCAGCCCGCCGGTCTGGCGCAGCGCCTCCGTCACCGCGATCCCCGCGCTCATCGCCAGGTTGAGTGAGCGCAGGCCGGCGCGGATCGGGATGCGCACGCGCGCGTCGGCGACGGCATGGACCTCCTCGGGCACGCCCGCGCTCTCGCGGCCGAGCAGCAGCACGTCGTCCGCGGTGAACGCGAATTCGTGCAGTGGCTCGGCGGCCTTGGTGGTCATCAGGACCAGCCGGCCGGTGCGCTGCGCCTGGAATGCCGCCCAATCGGCATGGCGCGCCATCTCGACATGGCGGATGTAATCCATCGCCGCGCGCTTCACCCTTTGTTCGTCCCAGACGAACCCCATCGGCTCGATCAGGTCGATGCCCACGCCCATGCACGCGCCCAATCGCAGCACGCCGCCGACGTTGAAGGCGATCTCGGGGCGATAGAGGGCGACGCGCATGCGCACCTTGTGCCGCTTCGGCCGCATCTGCGCCAGACGGGGTCCGGCCCGCCTGGGCAAAAAACGTCGCCAAAAACCCGTTGGCAAAGCGGCGAACCGCCGTCTATCAGCGGCCGAACCGCCGGGGGACGGTGGACGGGAGGGATGCGGCCGCGTCACCTCCACGAGGGTCCGAAGAAGGGTAAGAGCTGAATGGCCACTGTCGACCAAGCCGTACCACCGGGTGAGAACCCGGCGCCGTACCACGAGGAGGTCCACGATCCCCGCCGCCGCGACTTCATCAACATCGCCGCGGTCGCCTGGGCCGGCGTGGGCGCGGGTGTGGTGGTCGGGCCGCTGATCGTGCAGATGAGCCCCGCGGCGGACGTGCTGGCGCAGTCGACCACCGAGATCGACCTGTCGAAGATCGCCCCCGGCCAGGCGGTGAAGACGCAGTTCCGCAAGCAGCCGCTGTTCGTCCGCAATCTCACCCCCAAGGAGATCGCCGAGGCGGAAGCCGTGTCGCTGAGCGAGTTGCGCGACCCCCAGACCTTGGCCGACCGCACCAAGGAAGGCCATCGCAACTGGCTGATCACCCTGGGCGTCTGCACCCATCTCGGCTGCGTGCCGCTGGGCGCCGGCGAGGGCGAGAACAAGGGGCCGTACGGCGGCTATTTCTGCCCATGCCACGGATCCGCGTACGATACCGCTGCGCGCATCCGTAAGGGCCCGGCACCGACCAATCTGGTGGTGCCGGAATACACGTTCACGTCGGACACAGCGGTCAAGGTGGGTTGAGGCGGATATGAGCTTTCCCTGGGCCAAGCACTACGAGCCGAAGCAGCCGCTGATGCGGTGGATCGACGAGAAGCTGCCGCTTCCGCGTCTGGTCTACAACGCGATCGGCGCGGGCTATCCAGTGCCGCGCAACCTCAATTATTTCTGGAACTTCGGCGTGCTCGCGGGCGCGGCGCTGGTGGTGCAGATCGTCACCGGCGTGGTGCTGGCGATGAACTATGCCGCCAACGGCCTGGTCGCCTTCGGCTCGATCGAGCGGATCATGCGCGACGTGCCGGCGGGCTGGTTCCTCCGCTACGCGCACGCCAACGGCGCATCGATGTTCTTCATCGTGGTGTACATCCACATCTTTCGCGGCCTCTACTACGGATCGTACAAGGCGCCGCGCGAGATGGTGTGGCTGCTGGGCGTCACCATCTTCCTCTTGATGATGGCCACCGCCTTCATGGGCTATGTGCTTCCCTGGGGGCAGATGAGCTTCTGGGGCGCGCAGGTGATCACCGGCTTCTTCTCGGCGATCCCCTTGGTGGGTGAGCCGATCCGCGTGTGGCTGCTGGGCGGCTTCGCGCCGGACAATGCCGCGCTCAACCGCTTCTTCTCGCTCCACTATCTGCTGCCGTTCGTGATCGCGGGCGTCATCATCCTGCACATCTGGGCGCTGCACATCCCGGGATCGAACAACCCGACCGGCGTCGAGGTGAAGAGCGAGCAGGACACCGTGCCGTTCCACCCGTATTACACGGCCAAGGACGGCGTCGGCGTCGGCGTGTTCTTCCTGATCTTCGCCGCGATGCTGTTCTTCGCGCCGAACTATCTGGGCCACCCGGACAATTACATCGAGGCGAACCCGCTCTCGACGCCCGCGCACATCGTGCCCGAATGGTATTTCTGGCCATTCTACGCGATCCTGCGCGCCTTCACCGCGGACTTCATCATCCCGGCGAAGCTGTGGGGCGTGCTGGCGATGTTCGGCTCCATCCTGCTGCTGTTCTTCCTGCCCTGGTTGGATTCGTCGCCGGTGCGGTCGAACAACTTCCGCCCGAAGGCGCGGATCGCCTTCTGGATCCTGGTAGTGGACGTGCTGATCCTCGGCTGGTGCGGCGGCTCGGCAGCGACGCCCGGCGTCGTGATCCTCAGCCAGATCACCGCGGCCTATTACTTCCTCCACTTCCTGGTGATCCTGCCGATGATCGCCCGGTCGGAGCGGCCGCGGCCGCTGCCGAACTCGATCACCGAGGCGGTGCTGGCCAAGCATGGCGGCACCAGCCCGGCCAAGACCGCGCTGGCGTAAGAACGAGCCGGAATAGGGGACAGACATGGTTCGTTTCATCGCACTCCTGGTCGGCGCCGCGTTCAGCTTCGTGCTGGCGATCGCGCTGTTCGGCAGCATCTCCGGCCTGATCACTGAGCCGCCGGTGCCCACCGTCGAGGAGGAGTTCCACGCGCATCCGCTCCACGCGGGGCTCTCGTCGGACGGCATTTTCGGCAAGTTCGACCGGCAGCAGCTCCAGCGTGGCTTCCAGGTCTACAAGGAGGTCTGCGCGGCCTGCCACGGCCTGCGCTACGTCTCCTTCCGCGACCTGGAGCAGCTGGGCTATTCCGAGCCGGAGGTGAAGGCGATCGCGCAGCAATGGGCGATCGAGCAGCCGTCGATCAATCCGGAGACCGGCGAGGCGACCACCCGCAAGAACATCCCGTCGGATCGCTTCCCGTCGCCCTTCGCCAACGAGGTCGCCGCGCGCGCCGCCAACAACAACGCCAATCCGCCGGACCTGTCGCTGATGGCCAAGGCGCGGCACGACGGGAACAACTACATCTACTCGCTGATCGGCCACGGCTATGTGAACCAGCCGGCCGAGCTGGTGCGCAAGTTCCCGGACGCCAAGACGCCCAACGGGCTGCACTACAACAAATTCTTTCCGAACCTGAACATCGCCATGCCGCCGCCGCTGACCCAGGACGGCCAGGTTACCTATACCGACGGCACCCGCGCGACCAAGGACCAGATGGCCAAGGACGTCGCCGCCTTCCTGACCTGGACCGCGGAGCCCAATCTGGAGCGTCGCCACGCCGCCGGCCTCGCCGCGGTGATTTTCCTGGTGATCTTCGTGTTCCTCGCCTGGGGCGCCTATCAGAACGTCTGGCGCGACGTGAAGCATTGAGCGCACAGGGAGCAGGTAAGAGGGAGCTGGAAGCACGAAGGAAGGGCTTAGAAGGTCGCGCTTGAGGCTTGCGCAAAAGAGCGGACCAGGTTCCCCTGCTCCCTGCTCCCTGCTCCCTGCTCCCTGCTCCCTGCTCCCTGCTCCCTGCTCCCTGC
>NZ_JBELLZ010000022.1:36845-41829 GCF_042096255.1 Sphingomonas sp.
TCCCCCAACGCCATGAACGACGACCTTAAGGCCCTGATCCGCACCATCCCGGACTTCCCCAAGCCCGGTATCCAGTTCCGCGACATCACCACCTTGCTGCTCGATCCGCGCGGCTTGGCGGCGGTGGTCGAGCGGATGGCGGCGCTTGTGGACGGGCCGGTCGACCTCGTCGCCGGCATCGAGGCCCGCGGCTTCCTGTTCGCCGCTGCTTTGGCGGTACCGCTGAGCGCGGGCTGCCTGCTGATCCGCAAGGACGGCAAGTTGCCCGGCGCCACCATCGCCGAAGATTACGCGCTCGAATATGGACAGGACCGGATCGCGATGCACGCCGACGCCTGCGCGCCGGGCGCCCGCGTGCTGCTGGTCGACGACCTGATCGCCACCGGCGGCACCGCCGCCGCGGCGGTGCGGCTGCTCCGCAAGGCGGGCGCGACCGTCACCCAGGCGCAGTTCGTCATCGACCTGCCCGACCTCGGCGGCGCCCACCGGCTGCGCGCCGACGGCCTGCGCGTCGACACGCTGGTATCGTTCGAGGGACACTAGTCACCCGCGGTTCAGCCCGGAACGTTTACGAACCGTTCCCGTTTCAAGATGAGTGGCGGCGCGTATCTGGCCGCCTCCCACGTTTCGGGAGATCGAGCATGTTCAAGCGTCTTGCCATCGCCGCCGCCGCCGTGGGCGCGGCGCTGGGGCTTTCCGGCTGCGGCTACGGCTATGGTGGCGGCGTCGGTTACGCCGGTGACGCCTATTATGGCGGCGGCTATTATGGCGATCCCTATTATGGGGGCGTCGGCGGCGTTGGCTTCGGCGGGTCGTACTTCGGCTGGAACGACGGCTTCTATTATCCGGGCACCGGCATCTACGTCTATGACCGCTACCGCCGCCCGTATCGCTGGAGCGCGGCGCAGCAGCGCTACTGGCAGGGCCGGGGCAATGCTTACTGGCGCCAGCGTGGCGGCAACTGGCGGCAGGACCGTCGCCAGGTTCGTAACAACTGGCAGGATTTCCGCCAGGATGTCGCGCGAGACCGGCGCGACTATCGCGGCGACGTTCGCGGCTTGCGCCAGGACCTGCGCCAGGGCGAGATCAACCGCGGCCAGTTCCAGAACCGTCGCGAACGGGCGCAGCGCAACTACCGCTCCGATGTCCGTCAGGAGCGCCGCCAGCTGAACCGCCAGAACCGGCGCGACACCCGTCGCCGCTGAGTGAAAGAGGGGCTCGTTCCGGCTGGCCCCCTTCTCATTCCGGTCTGGTTCGGATCAGGCCGTTGGTCAGCATCGTCAACACCGGCACGGCATGCTGGTTGAGCACGGTCATCCGGCTCTTGAAGATGCCCATCTCCGGGCGGCTGGCGCTCTGCCTCTTCTCGACCAGCTCGGTCTCGCAGCGGAGCGTATCGCCCGGATAGACCGGCCTCAGCCATCGCAGCTCGTCCACACCGGGCGAGCCGAGCGACGCCTGTTCGCGCCCCTTCATGTCCGCGACGATCATCGCCATCGCCATCGCGCAGGTATGCCAGCCGCTCGCGGAAAGCCGCCCGAAATAGGTCTGCGCCGCCGCTTCGTCGGAAAGATGGAAGGGCTGCGGATCGTAGCGGCTGGCGAACTCCACCACTTCCTCGCGCGTCACCGCATAGGCACCGAACCGGTGTATCGTGCCGACCTCCAGATCCTCGAAATATAGCATGCGCCTCTCCCTTTCGGGACAGCCTAGCGCGGCGCGGCGGTCAGCACAGCCCGGAACGGCGCATCGCTGCCGTCCAGCCGCTCGCCCGCGGGAAGGCCCAGCAGGGTGCGCAGCAGCGGCGCGACATCGACATTGTCGAACACCGGCAGCCGTTGCCCCGCCACGAACGCGGGGCCGGATGCGATGAAGATCGCGCGCATGTCCGCCGCGTCATTGTCGAAGCCATGATCGCCCGGGTTCACCGCCTTGGCCGGTGCGCTCGGCAGCGTCTCCCAGCCGGTCTCGGCAAGGCAGACGAAGGGCGGGATTCGCCGATTGGTGCCATAGTGGAAGCGCGCCGGCATCGCGTCCTTGCGCCAGCACGTCATGTGCGGGTGCGGCCGCAGCAGCGCCGCCGCCGTCGCCGCCTCGCGCCCCGGCACCGGCGCGAAGGTCGCATACGGACCGCTCTCCACCACCCGCGCGTCGCTCGACTTCACCACCCGGTCGAGCCGGATCACCCGCTCGCCCGAGGTCGCCGCCATGCCATGGTCCGAGACGATGACCAGGTTCGCCGCGCGGCCCAGCTCCGCCAGCCCGCGTTGGAGCTCGCCGATCCGCGCGTCCACCTCGGCGATCGCCTCATTCACCTGCGGCGAGCTGGGCCCGTGCAGGTGGCCGGCGGTGTCCACCACGTCGAAATAGAGCGTCACCAGCCGCGGCCGGATCGCGTCCGGGCGGCGCGCCCAGTCGAGCACGGTCTGCACGCGCTGCCGATTGGGCATCTGCTGGGTATATTGCTGCCAATCGAGCGGGCGCATGCCATTGGCTACCGTGTGCGGCCAGGCGGAATCGGGCACGCCGCCCCAGGCGACATTGGCGCCCGGCCAGAACATCGCCGCCGCCGGAATGCCCGCCTTCTGCGCGGCCACCCAAATCGGCTCCGCGGCGTTCCACCAGAACGGATCGTCGGTCGCCATGGTGAAGCGCTCGCCGGGGCGCGACGGATCCTCCATGCTGTTCGCGGTGATGCCGTGCCGGTCGGGGCGCAGCCCGGTCACCAAAGTCCAGTGGTTCGGATAGGTTTTTGACGGGAAGGACGGCCGCATTTCCGCCGACACGCCCGCTGCTGCGATCCGGTCGAGATTGGGGGTGATTCCCCGCGCCAGATAATCGGGGCGGAAGCCGTCGATCGAGATCAGCACCGTCATCGCCTCGCCCGCGGGCACCGGTGCCGGCGCGGCGGCGGGCGGCGCGGTCACCGGCGGCAGCGCGGGCGGGGTATGCGGATAGGCGCAGGCGGACAGCGCGAGCGCGGCGGCGGCATTCGGAAGGGCCCTCATGCCGCGCGCCCTACGCCCGCGCGATGACGCTGGAAAGTCAGAGGCCTACCGCCAGCTTGGCGAACAAGGTCCAGCCGAGCGGATCGCCATAGGCATCGTCCAGCGTGTCGGGCACCTTGTACGCCGCCACCGTGCCGCCCAGCGCCAGCCCCAGCGGCCCGGCGATCGGCAGCCGATACGCATAGCCCGCCTCCACCTTGCCGACGTGGAAGCGCCGGTCGTGGCGGGGATCGTCATGATCGGGGAACAGCTCGTCATTGGCGACATGCTCGGCGCGCGCGAACACCGCGTGGCGCGGCGTCACCTCCCAGGTCGCCTCGGCCAGCCAGGCGGGCAGGGCGTGGCCGGGGGAACGGTCCTTGAGGCTCCAGGCGAGCGTGGTCGTCAGCCCGGCGCGCGCATAATGCACGCTGGCGGTGGTGCGATGCTCATTCTCGTCGGCGTGCAGCGTTTCGGGCTGCTTGAGGAAGCCGTGGCTCACCTGCGCGGCGACATAGGGGGAGGGGGTCCAGCTCGCCCGCACGCTCCACGAATCGAGCCGCGGCGTCTCGATGTTCCACCGCCGCTCGTCGGGCTCGCGGCCGCGGAAGGCGCTCGCCTCCAGCTGCACCTGCGGCGCGGCAAAACCGGCGGTGACCACGCCATAGGTGATGTGGGTCGAATCGAACCAATGGTGGGTGATCGGCGACAGCGGCTGGTAGCGCGCGGAGCCGCGGTGCATGAACGCCGCCGGGCCGATCGCGGGCTCGCCTACCGGCGCGCCATAGACGAAGACGGTGCCGTCAGCGACGCGGTAGTCGAGCCGCGCGCTCAGCTCCATGAAGGCGTCGTGCGGGTGCTGTCGATCGACCAGCGCCTGCCCGTTGGCGGTCTCGCCGGTGGCGAGCAGGTTGGGATAGCCGCGCGCACCCATCAGCGGCTCCAGGCTGCCCATCGCGCGCAGCTGAAGGTGGGCCGCCTCGCCCAGGTCGCGATCGGCCATCACCATCGCGCTCGTCTCGACGAACGCCATGTCGTCGCCGCGCGGGCCGCTCTGGCCGGCGGCGACGCCCCAGGCATAGCCATGCGCCATCAGCATCCATCCGCCCGCATGCAGCATCGCGCCGCGCATCGGTCCTTCGGCGGCAGGCAGGCGCGCAGTGCCCGATCCCTGCTGGTAACGGCCGGCGGTGGTCCCCATCGTCATCCCCGGCATCGCCTGGCCGGGCGGCGCGTGGGCGAGCGCCTCGTCGGAGGCGATCCGGTACGGATCGGCGGGAGGCCGGTGATCCTGGTGCGCCGGCGCCGACGCGTCAGCGGGCATGTGGTGGTGCTGGGCGGCCGCCGGAACTGGCAGCAGCACCCCGGCGGCGACGGCCGCTAGGAACTTGTGCATGGATGGGTCCGTGATGCTGGAGGAGATCGGTCGGGCAACGCCCGGCGGATCAGCCCAGCCGTGGCGGGCGCAGCAGCGGCGGCGGTGCGCGGCCGAGATCGAGCGTCGCGATGCGCGGGGTCGGCGCAACCATGGGAGCAAGCCGCGGTGCCGGCCGCGGTGCAGCCAGCCAGTCGGACGGCGGGATGCAGCCGAGGCAGGCATGCGGTGGCGCCACGTCCGATTGGCGGTGATCCCCACCCGGCATCGCATGCGCAGCGGCGGCAGGCGCGTCGTGGCACGCCGGCATCGCCGCAAAAGCAGGCGAGGCGGTCAGCAGAGCCAGCAGCAGGAGCAATGCGCGGAGCACGCGCGCGCCTTACCTGATCCGCTTGCGCCCGTCACCTTTGGAACCCTCGTGCGCCCGGCGCTTTGCACCCGGCATGCGCGTCCTCCTCCCCGCCGCCCTGCTGCTCGCCGCCTGTTCGGGCGGAGACGAAGCCCAGAACAACGCCATGCCGCCCGCGCCGCAGCCGACCGGCCCGGCACCGCGCACCCCCGTCACCCAGAACGTCACGCCGGAGCCGGGCGAGACCCCAGGCTGGCTGGAGCCCGAGTCCAA
>NZ_JBELLZ010000023.1:0-41515 GCF_042096255.1 Sphingomonas sp.
TGGCTGCGGCACATTCCTCAGCGACGATCTTGAACAGCAACTGCACCGCACGGCCGCCGTTCTGCGCCAACTTGCGCCCGGCGAGGTCCATCGCCTGCACGCCATTGGTGCCCTCGTAGATCTGAGCGATGCGGGCGTCTCGAACGTACTGCTCCATGCCCCATTCGACGATATAGCCGTGGCCGCCATAGACCTGCTGCGCATTGGTGGCGATCTCATAGCCTTTGTCGGTGCCGACGCCCTTGATCACCGGGGTGAGAAGGCCGATCAGGTCCGCGGCGGTCTGGCGCTCCTCCTCGCTGCCCGCCCGATGCTCGAGGTCGACCTGAAGCGCGCTCCAAAGGCACAAGGCGCGCAGCCCTTCGGTCCAGGCCTTGGCATCCATCAGCATGCGACGCACGTCCGGGTGGACGAACAGGGTGTCCGCTTTCTCCTGCGGCTCGGCCGGGCCGGTCAGCGCGCGGCCCTGGCGGCGGTCGCCGGCGTACTGAACCGCATTCTGGTACGCGGTCTCGGCGACGCCCAGGCCCTGCAGGCCGACGCCGAGGCGCGCGGCGTTCATCATGATGAACATCGCGGCGAGGCCCTTCATCTCCTCGCCAACCAGCCAACCGGTCGCACCGTCATAGTTCATCACGCAGGTGGCGTTGCCGTGGATGCCCATCTTGTGCTCGATCGAGCCGCACGACACCGCGTTGCGCTCGCCCAGCGAGCCGTCGTCGCCCACCATCACCTTTGGCACCACGAACAGGCTGATGCCCTTCGAGCTGTCCGGCGCGCCGGGAGTCTTGGCAAGGACGAGGTGGATGATGTTCTCGGTCAGGTCGTGCTCGCCGGCCGAGATGAAGATCTTGGTGCCGGTGATCTTGTAGGACCCGTCCGCCTGCGGCTCCGCCTTGGTCTTGATCAGACCCAAATCGGTGCCGCACTGCGGCTCGGTCAGGTTCATGGTGCCGCCCCACTCGCCCGACACCATCCTGGGCAGGTACTTCTCCTGCTGCTCGGGCGAACCCTTCGCCACCAGTGCTGCGATCGCGCCATGGGCGAGGCCCGGATACATCGCGAAGGCCATGTTGGCGGAGATCATATACTCCTGGAATGCGGTGGAGACGACGTGCGGCATCCCCTGCCCGCCGAACGCTTCCGGAGCGCTCAGCGTGCCCCAGCCCGACTCGACGAAGCGGGCATAGGCCTCCTTGAAGCCCGCCGGGGTGGTGACGCTGCCGTCGGCGTGGCGCGTGCAGCCTTCCTGGTCGCCCGAAAGGTTGAGCGGGAACAGCACCTCGGCAACGAAGCGGCCGCCCTCCTCCAGCACCGCATCGACGGTGTCGGGCGTGGCGGCGGCGAACCCCTCCACATTGGCGTAGCGATCGAGCCCGACGACATGCTCCAGCACGAAGCGGGTGTCACGGACGGGGGGCGAGTATTGCGGCATGGGATCAGGTCCTTGTTTCGACCAGCGAGACGAAGTCGTGGAGTTCGGCGAGGGCGGCGTCGATGTCGTGCTTCTGTGCTTCCAGAGCGGCGATCCGCTGGCGACAACGGTCCAGCGTCACCGCGCGTTGCGTGTGTCGCCCATCCCCGACGTCGTAGAGATCGATCATCTCGCGGATTTCGGCGAGGCTGAAGCCCACCCTCTTCCCGCGGAGAATCCAGGCGAGCCGCGCGCGATCGCGATGCGAGTAGATGCGGGTGGTGCCCCGCCGCTCTGGCGCGATCAGACCCTCGTCCTCGTAGAAACGCAGCGCCCGCGGGGTTACGGCGAACTCTGCCGAAAGGTCAGTGATCGTGTACGACTCGCGATCGTCACGGGGCGCGATCGAGGCGTGGGCGGACACCGTCATGCCTGTGCTCGCTACATTCCCCTTACGTTAGCGTCAACCGCAGAGCACCTGCCCGTCCGGCGCGGGCAGGCTGCGCGCCTCGGCCTCGGAGGCGCTCAGCCGTTCGGCCGAAAGGGTCGAGAGGGAGGCCCGTCCGCGGCAGGTCCGGTCGCAGCCGGCGGGGAGCAATGCGGGGAAGACGATCCGGTCGCCATCGAGCGCCGCGGTGAAGCGACAATCCTCGCTCAGCCGCACCTCCAGCTTCGCCCTGCCCTGCGCCGTGCCGCGCGCAACGCAGCCCTGCCCCTCGCCGTAATCCACCGCCGCGCCGATCGTGTAGCCATCCTCGCGCGGCACGATGCAGACGCGGTCGGTCTCCCCCGCAAAGGCACCGACCGGATCGACCAGGGCAGGATCGCGGACCAGCCCGCGCTTCAGCGCGGCAGCCTCCAGCGCAGCGCCGGCGTTGGTGGCTTCCGGCGAGTCCGCACGCTGACAGCCGAGCAGCAGGGTCATTGAGACGACCGCCGGCAAGACCCGCACCATCAGTCGATGGGCTCCAGGCCATCATCGCCGATGCGCCGGTAGAAGCAGCTGCGTGCCCCGGTGTGGCACGCCGGTCCTTCGGGCTCGGCAATGATCCACAGCGCATCCTGATCGCAGTCGATCCGGATTTCCTTGACCGTCAGCAGGTTGCCGGAGGTTTCTCCCTTGCGCCACAAAGCCTGGCGGCTGCGCGACCAAAAGGTGGCGAAGCCGGATGCGCGCGTTGCCGCCAGCGCCTCGGCATTCATGTGCGCGACCATCAGCACCTCGCCGGTGCCAGCATCGGTGACGACGGCGGTGACGAGGTCGGCGGCATCATATTTCGGGTCGAGCGTCAGGCCCGTTTCGCGCGGATCGGTCATGCGCCGTGCCTAGGCTTGCCGCGCCGCGAAGGACAGCGTCACAGCGCCACGTGCCGCCGCTCCGCCGCCGAGCGATAGATTGCCGCCATCACTTTCAGGTCAGCCAGCCCCTCCTCGCCCGGAACGATCGGTGCCGTTCCCGCCGCGACGCATTCCGCCAGGTGATCGAGTTGCGCCGCAAACTGGTTGCGCCGCGCGGGCGGAACGGTGCGCGGCGCGGTGCTGCCGTCGCGCCGGATGCGCATCGCGTGGCCTTCGTAGGGTGTGGCCGGCTCCATATCGATCCAGCCATCGGTGCCCGTGACGCGATAGGCATTGTGGTTGGAGCTATAGCTGGAAACGCAGACCGCCTCGATCCCGGACGGAAAGCGGAGCAGGAAGTTGATCCGGTCCTCCACCGTACGGAAGCGAGGATCATTGCGATCGGTCGCTTCGATGGCGCTGACCTCCACCGGCTCCTCTCCGGTCAAGTAGCGGGCCGCGTTAAGGCTGTAGATGCCGATGTCCATCAGCGATCCGCCGCCGGAGAGCGCCCGGTCCAGCCGCCACTGGTTCGTCCGGGCGTTGAAGCCATGTTCGGCGGTGATGAGCCGGGTCGGGCCGACATGCCCGCCGCGGGCCAGCTCGATTGCAAGCTGGTTATGCGGTTCGAACCGGCAACGATAGCCGATCATCAGCCGCTTGCCGGCGCGGCGGCATGCCGCGATCATCGCCTCGCCCTCGGCGACCGAGACCGCCATCGGCTTCTCGCACATCACATGCTTGTCCGCCTGTGCCGCGCGGATCGTGTATTCGGCGTGCATCGCATTAGGCAGGATCACATAGACCGCGTCGACGTCGGGATTGTCGCGGATCGTGTCGAAGGTGGCGTAGCTGTAGCGGTGGGTCGGCGGAATGCCGTATTCGGCGCCGTAGCGCTCCAGCTTTTCCGGCGTGCCGCTGACGAGGGCGACGAGCCGCGCATGGTCGCACCCCTTGAAATTGGGCATGATCTGCCGCGTCGCATAGGAGCCGAGGCCCACCACCGCATAGCCGAAGGGGCGGCGAGGCGACGCGGCCTTGAGTGTGCCGGTGGCCATTGCGCCGGCAAGGCCGAGGCCGAGGCTTCCCAGGATGCTACGTCGGTCGGTCATCTCGCTCTCCCTGTCGGATCGGTGCCCCCCGGCCTCTGCTTACCCGATTTCCACCGGCGTTGGCACTGCCGCGGCCGGACGATGGGCTTGGCCGTTCGCGCTGATCGTGAAGCTGGCCCGTGCGCGGATGTCCGCGGAAGAGGCGCCCACCATCACCTCCACCTGCCCCGCCTCGATCCGCCAACCCTCGTGCGACCAGAAGGCGACATGGCCCGCGACAATCGTGAAGGTCACCCGCCGGGTCGCGCCCGCCGCGATCGGCACCCGGGCAAAGCCGCGCAACTCCAGCACCGGCCGCGCGACGGCTGCAAGCGGATCGCGCAGATAGAGCTGCACCACCTCTTCTCCGTCGCGGGAGCCCCGGTTCGTCACCGACACACTCACCCGCACTGAACCGTCCGGGCTGATCGTGCTCCTGTCGAGGGCCAGCGCCGAATAGTCGAAGCGCGTGTAACTCAGCCCGTGACCAAACGGGAAAAGGGGTCCGACTTCGACGTCGCGGTAACGGGCGGTATCCTTGGCGAGGTCCGCATCGGCGGGACGCCCGGTCGGCAGGTGCGCATAGGTTGCGGGCACCTGCCCCGAGGTGCGCGGCAGACCGATCGGCAGACGGCCAGCCGGCGATGCCCGGCCCCACAGCACATCGGCAAGGGCGGCAGCGCCTTCGGTGCCCAGGAACCATGTCTCGACCACCGCGGGAATGCCGCCGAGCACGGCCTCCAGCGCGAGCGGTCGGCCATTCATCAAAATGACGACCACGGGTTTGCCGGTGGCGCGCGCCTCCGCGAGCAGCGCCTGCTGGTCCGCGGACAGCGCGATATCGGTCCGGCTGCGCGCCTCGCCGCTGGCGTCGAAATCCTCGCCGATCGCCAGTAGCAGCACATCCGCGGCGGCGGCGTCGACAAGCCGCGCTCCCGACGCCGAGAGCGCCTGCCGCAGCGACAGGGTTTCCTCGGGCCGCCCCTGCGCGCGCCAGGAGCCGAGCAGCGAGGATGCGTCGTCCGCGCGCGGCCCGCCGAGCGAGACGCGCGTGTCCCGGCGCAGCGGCAGCACCTCGCCGTCGTTGCGCAAGAGCACGATCGAGGCACGCGCCGCCGCGCGCGCGACCCGCCGGTGCGCGGGCGAAAGCGGCAGCCTTCGCTCGCGCGCTGCGCTGCCGATCGCCAGCGGCGCATCGAACAGCCCGGCGCGCGCCTTGGCAGCGAGCACACGGCCGACGGCCTCGTCGAGCAGTGGCAGCAGGCTTGCATCCGTCCCGACCGCTTCCGCCAGCCCCGCGGCATAGGTGCCGCTCGCCATGTCCATGTCGATGCTGGCGCGCAGCGCGAGCGTGGCAGCCTGTGCCGGCGTGGCCGCAACACCATGCGCCATCAGCTCCTGCACCGCATTCCAATCGCTGACGACCAGCCCCTGATAGCCCCAGCGCTCCCGCAACAGGTGCCGCACCAGCTCGGCGTTCGCGGTCGAGGGCACGCCGCCCAGATCGTTGAACGCGACCATCATCGTCGCCGCGCCAGCCTGCATTGCGGCGTGGAAGGGCGGCAGGTAGGTCTCGTGCAGCGTCCGCTCGGACACGTCGGCGCTGTCATAGTCGCGACCGCCCGCTGCCGCGCCATAGGCGCCGAAGTGCTTGGCGCAGGCGAGCACGCTTGCCGCCCCGTCCTGAAAGCCCGCGACCTGCGCACGCGCCATGGCCGCACCCAGGAACGGGTCCTCCCCAGCCCCCTCTACCACGCGCCCCCAGCGGGGATCGCGCGCGATGTCGACCATCGGCGCGAAGGTCCAATGCAGGCCGGCGGCCTCGGCCTCCACCGCCGCCATGCGCGCCGCCGCCTTTGCGAGTCCCGGATCCCAGCTTGCAGCCAGCGCCAGCGGCACCGGGGCGATGGTACGAAAGCCGTGCACCACGTCCGCCGCGAACAGCAGCGGGATGCCTAGCCGCGATTCCTCCACCGCCACCTTCTGCAACGCCTGCAGCGGCGCGGCGCCCGCCACATGGAGGTAGGAGCCGACCGCGCCCCGCCGCACCGCCTCCAGCGCGGCGGTGTCGATCCGGGAGTTGAGCGCCTTCTGGCGGCCCCCCGCCAGTTGGGTCAGCTGTCCGACCTTCTCGTCCAGCGTCATTCGCGCGACAAGGTCGGCGATGTGCGTGCGATGACGCGCCTCCAGGGGTCGCACCGCTGATCGGAGCGCGACCGGCAGCGCGGCCGTGGCACCGGCCGTCAGAATCGCGCGGCGCCCGATTTCGATCATCGCGGGCGGAGCCGCACGCGGCATAGCCGGTCATGCGAGGTGAGGAACAAGCTGCGGCCGCCCTCCCCTACGCAACAATTCGCGATGGCCTTGCCCGTCGCGGCGATGCCGAGCAGCCGTCCATCCGGCGCGAGCACATGGACCCCGCCGGGCCCGGTCGCGAACACATGGCCGTCCGGCGCCACGTCCATACCGTCCGGCAGCCCGGGCCAGCCCTGCGTAGCGTGCGCGCGCATGTCGTGGAACACGCGCGCGCCGGTCGGCAAGCCGTCGGGCCCGAGCGAATAGCCGAGCACCTGCGGGCGCACCTCATCGGAAAGGGCGAGGTACAGCATATCCTCGTCCGGCGAGAGCCCGATGCCGTTCGGTCGACGGTGGCTGCCGTCCAGCAGCCGGACGCGCCCGTCTGGATCGAGGCGGTAAAGGCCGTTCACCGGCTGCTCGCGCAGGGACGAGTCGTCGCCATCGGTCAGCCCGTACGGCGGATCGGTGAAGTAGATCGTGCCGTTGCGGGCAACGACGAGATCGTTGGGGCTATTGAAGCGCTTGCCCTCGAACCGGTCCACCAGGATGGTGCGGCGACGGGTCGCGAGGTCCAGCCGCACGATCGCACGCGTGCCGCTGTCCGCGATCAGCAGCCGGTCCTCGGCATCGAGCGCCAGTCCGTTCGCGCCCGCTTCGCGAATCGTTGCCGGGACGGGGGTCTGTAATCCCGCCGGATCGAGGAAGCGGGTCACCCCCGTGTCCGCAGACCAGCGGTGAACCACATTCGCGGGCGGATCGCTGAACAGCAGATAGCCGCCGTCTCGATCCACCCAAACTGGCCCTTCCGCCCATGTGAAGCCCCGCGCCAGCACATCGACCTGGGCGTCCTCTCCCAGCAAAGCGTCCAGCGCCGGATCGAGACGAACGATGCCGCGCGGCGGCGCCTCGCGCGGAGCCGCGGCCCGAGCAGTTGTGGTCAACGCGCTCGCTGCCAGCCCGGCCAGAAGCGTGCGACGGCGGATCATCTCGGTCATGGCTCGGGGCTCTTGCGTCATCGGCAGGCGAGGACCTGGTCCGCGCTCGTCCCCAACGCAACCCGCGAGAGCGCGAAGCGCATGGCGCCGGTCGTGCGCACTACCAGCGGCGCCTCCAGCGACGTGAGCGTGGGGCCGAAACACCGCAACGGCACGCCGACCGTGATGAAGCGCCCGCGGATCGCAGCCGCCGGGGCGAGCGATACGCCGTTGCCACAGCCTTCAGCGCAGCGTGCACCGACTACCGCATCCCGTGCGGGCGCGGAGTCGAACCGCATGGTTGCGACTATCATCATCGCGCCATTCGCCTGCCGGCTGAGATCCAGCGGCGCCGGTGCGGCGAGCACGACCTCCTGCCTGCCGCCCCCCGCCAGTTCGAATGCGCGCGCACCTTCCTGCACGCGCGCGTCAACGGCCGTCACCTGCACCCTGCCGCCGGCACTCGCCACCGGCAGGGTGGTGATCCGCGTGCTCTGGCCGCTATCCTCGACCTGGAGCGACCAGCCTGCTGCCGGCAGCCCGTCATCCATGAACGTCGATCCGGCGCCATCGTCAGCTACCCCAGGGTCCTCCGGTACTGACTGCCACGCGCTGGCAGGCTCCTGACCCGACAGGCCGTAGCCGAGCGGGTACAGCGCCGGACCTTCGGCGCGCGCGCTGGCCGGCCACGGCATGGAGAGGCGCCCGGTGAAAACGGGCGCGGCGCCGTCGCGCGGCGCGATCAGCCGATCGGCAACGCCCGCGCCCTCGCTTCCGGGCAGCCAGGCGACGACAAAGGCATCAGCCAGGTTTAGCTCGGGCCCGGTGAACAGCGGTCGGCCGGTCAGCATTACCGCCACCACGGGCACGCCCGCCGCTTTGAGCCGCCGCATCGTCTCGACCTGTCCGCGCAGTTCGGGGCGCAGTCGCAGCGTCTTCAGGTCGCCCTGGAACTCGGCGTACGGAGTTTCCCCGAAAACCACGATTGCCACGTCGGGCTTCTTCGCGAAGTGGCCATCGGCGCTCAGCGTCGCTCGCCCGCCGGACTTGGTCACCGCCTCGCGGATGCCGGTCCAGATCGAGGTGGCCCCGGGGAAGTTCGCGTTGGTCAGGCCCGTGCCCTGCCACGTCAGCGTCCAGCCGCCGGACTGACGCGCGATATCGTCAGCGGCGTCTCCTGCGACCAGAACCTCCGCGCCGGCCTTCACCGGCAGCACGCCCTGGTTCTTCAGCAACACCAGCGATTTGCCGACCGCCTCGCGCGCGATCGCCCGGTGCGCGGGCGCGCCAAGCAGCTCCCACCGGCCGGCGAGCGGTCGGGACGAGGGCTTGCCCGCCTCGAACAGGCCGAGGCGCATCTTGACCCGGAGGATGCGCGTCACCGCGTCGTCCAGCCGCGCCATCGGCACCGTGCCGTCCTTCACCTGGGCCAGCAGCGACTGATAGAGCGGCTTCCAACTGTCGGGCGCCATGTACATGTCGACGCCAGCGTTGATCGCGGTCGGGCAGCTGGCGTTGGTGCAACCGGGCAGCTGGCCGTGCGCGTTCCAGTCCGTGACCACGAAGCCGTCGAAGTTCATCCGCCCCTTCAGCAGCTCGGTCACCAGCCCGCGGTTGGCGGCGATCTTCAGACCGTTCCAGCTTGAAAAGCTGGTCATCACCGTCGCCACGCCCGCGCCAATCGCGGGGCCGTAAGGCTTGCCGTGAACGTCGCGCAGCGTCGCCTCGTCGATCCGCGCATCGCCCTGGTCGCGCCCCTCGGCCGTGCCGCCATCCGCCAGGAAGTGCTTGGTGGAGGCAAGGACGTACGGGCCCTTCAGCAGTGGACCTGCATTTGGCGCGCCCTGCAATCCCAGAATCATGCGGTCGGCATAGCTGGAGACCAGCGCCGGATTGGATGAATAGCCCTCATAGGCCCTGCCCCAGCGCGGATCCTGTGGCACCGTGATCGTCGGCGCGAAGGTCCATTCCTGTCCGGTCACGCGGATTTCGGCGGCGGTGGCGGTGCCGATCCGCTGGATTAGGTCCGGGTCGCGTGCCGCGCCCAACCCGATGTTGTGCGGGAACAGCGTCGCGCCGATGATGTTTGAATGACCGTGCACCGCATCGGTGCCCCAGATCACCGGCACACCGCTGCCGCCGCCGCTCTTGTCCACCGAAGCCGCCCAAAAGGCGTCCGCCAAGGCCAGCCAGTCGCGCGCCGGCGCCAGATCGTTGCCCCCGGGCCCCGAATTGCCGCCGTTGAGCACCGAGCCGAGATGGTATCGCTTCACCTCTTCGGGCGTGACGCTGGCGATGTCCGCCTGGATCACCTGCCCCACCTTCTCCTCCGCGCTCATTCCGCGGAGGATGGCGGCGATGCGCGCTTCCATCTTGGGATCGCGCGCGACTGGCCAGAGCGCTTTTGGCCATTGGCCCGGATGCACCGTCGCGTCCTGCGCGATCGCTCCCGTCGACAGCAGCGCCGCCGCCAAGATCAGGCACCTGCCGGCACGGCGCGATCGTGAATGGTGCATCAAGACTCTCCCGCCGTGCTGATTTGTTCTGGCCGACACACTCTTGTCAACGTTGTCAATTGTGTCAAGCGGAAGGCGGTGCGGACGATTGTCGGATCACCAGTTCGTGTCGATGGGCGCTCAATGGACGGAATGGCACGCCTTCCAGCTGCGCGATCACCATGTCCGTTGCCTCCACCGCCATCTCGAACACCGGTTGGCGAACGGTGGTGAGGGCCGGCAACGCGATCCTGGCGATGTCCGAGTCATCGAAGCCAGCGATCGATAACTGATCAGGCACGCCGAGCCCGCGCTCGCGCGCCGCAATCAGCGCGCCCACCGCCATCTCGTCATTCTGCGCGAGAATCGCGGTCGGCCGGTCATTTTGGTCTAGCAGGCGGGCGGCGGCAGCGTGGCCACTTTCCCGCGTATAATCACCGGGCTCGATGCGATCGAGCCGCATCGTCAGTCCCGCACCGAAGAACGCCTGACTGTAGCCCAGCAGCCGCGCCTCCGAGGACGCATGCGTCGGATCTCCCTTGATGATCGCGATGTCACGGTGGCCGAGACTGATGAGATGTTCCGCGATCTCGCGCGCCGCCGTAACGTCATCAACGGTGTTGCCGGGAGCCGCATCGAGCAGCCGCGTCGGCGCAATGCGGGCACAGCGGATGCCGGCGGTCGCCAGATCAGCGAGGATGCCGGGGTGGTCCGACGCCGGCGGCGCCAGTACCACCCCGTCGAGCGCCGCCGAGCGCAGCAGCCCGACCACTTCGCCCGCCCGCTCGGAGATGGAGGTGACGGGCAGCACCACCAGCTGGTATCGCTCGTCCCGCAACCTCTGCAGTACGCCCATCTGCAGTTCGGTGACGTAGCTTGGCGACGGGTTCTCATAAACCAGCCCGATCAGGTGCGATCGCTGCCGCACCAGCGCGCGCGCCATCATGTTCGGATGGTAGTTCAGTTCCTTGGCGGCGGCATGGACCCGTTCGCGCAACGCCTCGCTGACGTGCGGCTCGGCGTTGAAGACGCGCGACACCGTCTTGGCCGACACGCCCGCATGCCGCCCCACGTCGATGATCGTCGCGCGCCGCCCCTTCTTCATGCCACCTCCACCTCCCGGCGCGTTCTGACGACGTTGTCTGAGTAGTTCAACCAAATTGGCCAAGTAAATGACTCGTCGTCAGCTTACGTCCGCGCAACTTCTTCGAAAATCGGCTTCTGGTCGTTGACAACGTCAGACAACATGATAGCGATACCATTGTGGTCGAAGAGCCACCGAATCAAGCCGCGGAACTGCGGAACGGGGAGAGAGATAATGAAGGGATCGGTAGGTCTGTCGGCGCTGGCGCGCTCGGTTTCCATGCTCGCCATCACGGCCGGCGCCGCTCTGCCAGTGGCAGCACAGGCGCAGGTCAGTGCTGCCGAATCGGGCTCGCAAGCCAGCAATGCGCAGCCGGACGACGCCTCCGCGCAGGTAGGCAGCACCGCCCAGCCCACCGGCCAGGATCCCGAGGAGGTAACCGCCGACATCGTCGTCACCGGCATCCGCGCCAGCCTTGATCGTGCGATCGATATCAAGCGCAACTCCGCCGGCGTGGTGGACGCGATCTCGGCCGAGGACATCGGCAAGTTCCCGGATACCAACCTCGCCGAATCGCTCCAGCGCATCACCGGCGTGTCGATCAATCGCGTCAACGGCGAAGGCTCGCAGGTCTCGGTCCGCGGCTTCTCCGGCGGCTTCAACCTGGTGACGCTGAACGGCCGACAGCTCCCCGCCTCCAACATCGACACCAGCGCCTCGGGGGACTTTGCGCGCGGCACCAGCCGTTCGTTCGACTTCCAGAACCTCGCGTCCGAAGGCGTCAGCGCACTGGAGGTGTACAAGACCGGCCGCGCCGCCATCCCCTCGGGCGGCATCGGTGCGTCGATCAACATCGTGACGCGCAAGCCGCTGGATGCACGGGAGTCGGGCCTGTCCGGCTCGATGGGTGCCAAGGCGCTCTACGACACCACCGTCGAGCAGACCGAAAGCCAGAAGAAAAATCGCGTGCTGCCCGAGCTTTCGGGCCTGATCAGCTGGAGCGATCCGGACCAGCGGTTCGGCGTCTCGGTGTTCGGCAGCTATCAGCGCCGTGACAGCACCTCCGCACAGAGCGCGCCCAACTACTTCAACGTCGTCAGCACCGCCGACTTCCTGGACCCGGGCGACTACATCAGCGCCAACACGCAGATCACCAATCCGCCGACATCCGAATACGTGCTGATCCCGAACGACAGCCGCTACCAGTTCTCCGACAACCGTCGCGAGCGCATCAACGCCCAGGCCGTCGCCCAATGGCGGCCGGTCGATACGATCACCTTCACCGCCGACGCGCTGTTCGCCCAGAACAAGCTGCGCGAGATCCGGTCGGAGCAGACCAACTGGTTCAACCGTCCGTTCGACGCGGTCGAGTTCGGCGGCAACTCGGCGATCCCCACGGCGGTGTTCCTGGAGCGCACCGACGATGGCACCAAGGATTATGGATACGAGCAGCAGCTGCGCGCAACCAAGACGCAGCTCCAGTCCTACGGCCTTAACGGCAAGTGGGAGATCACCGACGCCGTGACGCTCAATCTCGACGGCTATCATGCTTTGTCGAAGTCGACCCCCGACAATCCCAACGGCACCTCCGCGACCCTGGTCAGCCTCGGCGCCCCGGTCGGCCTGACCCAATCGGTCGACTTCTCCAGCGGCTTCCCGGTGCAGACGCAGGTGATCAACGATGCTATCCGCGGCAACGGCAATGGCGAGCTCGACCTCGGCGACCTCGGTTCTCAGGTCGCCCGCACCATCTCGTCCAGCCAGCGCCAACGGATCAACGCCGGCCGCGCCGATCTTGGCTGGGATCTGGGCGGCGGCAGCCGCTTCGATGTCGGCGGCAGCTATACCGATACGGTGATGACCAGCGCCCGCACCCAGACGCAGCAGCAGCTGGGCGATTGGGGCATCGGCGATCCCGGCATCATCTCGCGCCTGGGACCCGACCTGGTCGACACCTTCTGTCTCACCTGCAAGTTCGACAAGTTCAACCCGCGGTCGCAGGGCCCGGCCAGGGTGGCGTTCCGCGGCAACGCGCTCAGCCTGCTCAACCTGCTGTCGTCGAACTACGCGGGTAACCCGGTGAACACCAACGCGATCGACTTTGACCGCGTCAACGAGAAGGTGTGGTCGGTCTACGGGCAGATCACCTGGAAGGGAGAGATCGCCGGACGCGCCGCGAACCTGGTGTTCGGCACCCGCTACGAGGAGACGCGCACCCGCTCGTTCGCGCGTCAGGTCGCGCCGACAGCGATCATCTGGCAATCGGACAACGACTTCTCGGTTGTGCTGCCGAACGCCGCCACGGCGACGCCGGTGTCGGTCTCGCAGCGTGGCCGGTATTCGAACCTGCTGCCCGCCATCGACTTCAACATCGAAGTGGCCCGCAACCTGATCGCGCGCGCTTCGGCGAGCCGGACGCTGGCACGGCCCGAATATAGCAGCCTGTTCGCCTCCACCACGGTGGGCGGGCCGACCCGCCCGACCGCGCTCGACGGCGTCGGCACCGGCACCAGCGGCAACGCCAACCTCAAGCCGCTGGTATCCGACAACTTCGACGTGTCGGTCGAATGGTATTACAAGCCGTCCAGCTTCATTTCGGTGGGCTTCTTCGAGAAGCGCGTCCGCAACTTCCTGGGCTCGGGCATCTTCAACCGCGATGCCTTCGGCCTGCGCGATCCTTCCGCCGGAGCGCCGGGCTCGCGCTCGGGCACGGCGCGCGATCGACTGACGGCACTCGGTGCGACGATCAACGACCTCAACCTGTTCAGCTACACCGCATTGCTCCAGCAGAACGGCGGCGACACGGCGGCGGCAGACGCGGAATACCGTGCCAACTCGTCCAACGGCGAGTTCAACCAGGCCTATGCCAACACGCTGCTCGGCGCGGTGGACGTGATCGCCAACGCGCAGGACCCGCTGTTCAACTTCGCCATCTCGCAGCCGATCAACAATCAGGACGGCCGCATCTACGGCTTTGAAATCGCCGGGCAGCATTTCTTCGGCGAGACCGGCTTCGGCGTTGCAGCCTCGTACACCAAGGTGAACGGCAACGTGAACGTCGACGTCACCTCCAGCCCGGACGTCAACGTGTTCGCGCTGACCGGGCTGGGGGACAGTGCCAACGCATCGCTGATCTACGACAAGAACGGGCTGTCGGCCCGCGTCACCTACAACTGGCGCGACAAATACTTGTCCGCGACCAACCAGGGCGACGATCGCAACCCGACCTTCACCGACTCCTTCGGCACGCTCGACTTCAACATCAGCTACGATCTGAATGATCGTGTCGCGCTGTCGTTCGAAGGCGTGAACCTCACCAGCGAGCCGGTAGTGCAATATGGCCGCGATCGCACCGCCCTCGTGTTCGCGCAGGAGCTGAAGCCGCGCTTCCTGCTGGGCGCGCGCTACCGGTTCTGATCCGAGCCTCCCCTAGGGCGGTCGCACCCGCGGCCGCCCCGTTTTTTTTGCTCAGTCTTTTTCATTGTGCCGTGGCGGGCGGTTCCTATCATCTTTGCATCAAAGGAGAGGCGCGTCGCCGATGGCGAACTGGGTGAAGCTCGACAATGTGGATCATGCGGGGCTCGCCGTGGCGCGGCGCCACGGCGCGGCTTTCGGCGATGCCGTCAACCAGCTGCTCGTGTTCCCGACCGAGTTCGAGCAGGTCCAGCGCGACTATCCGATCCTGTTCCGCCGCGACGATCAGGGCCGCTTCTATGCGGTGGCGCTGCTCGGCCTCGACCTCGACGAGAACCTCTTCCTCGCCGACGTCGCCTGGACGGCACGATACGTACCCGTGCTCCAGCAGCGCGGGCCGTTCACCGCCGATCCGACGGGCGGCCTGCCTCTGATCGATCTCGATGATGCGCGCGTAGGTGCCGACGATGGCGAGCCGCTGTTTCTTCCGCACGGCGGCAGCACGCCATATCTCCAGCACATCACCGCGGTGATCGAGGCGATCGGGCACGGCCGGAACAGCATCGCGCCCTTTTTCACCGCGTTGGACGAGCTTGGCCTGCTGCGAGCCCGTGCGCTCGACGTCCAGCTCGGTGACGGCGCCAGCTACACCATAGCGGACGTGTTCACGCTGGACGAGGCCCGGTTGGCCGACCTGCCCGCGGCAGCGCTGCTCCCGCTACACCGCAGCGGCATGCTGCGCGCCGCGACCATGGCCGCCGCCTCTCTGGGCAATGTCGCTCGGCTGATCGAACTCAAGAACGCCCGCCGGGGATGACCGTCGGCCTCCCCGCTCCACGAGCTGTGCGCGAGGTCGCCGGCGTGGCCGCGCGGGATCTGTGCCCAGACGCTCTGCTCGAAACGCAAGAGCCGGTGATCTTTCGCGGCATGGCGGCGGGCTGGCCGCTGGTCGCCGCCGGGCGGCACGGCGCCGGGAAGGCGATCGCCTATCTGAAACGCTTCGATGCCGGACGGCCCGTCGTCGGCTATACCGGCCCGCCCGCGATCGGCGGCCGGTTCTTCTATCGCGAGGACTGGAGCGGCCTCAACTTCGAGGCGAGCCGCGTCGGGCTGGCCGCCTATCTCGACGCGATCGCAGCGACGCTGGACGGACCGGATGCACCCGCGCGCTACATCGGTTCCACCGATCTCGACGGTTATCTGCCGGGTTTTCGCAGCGAGAACGACCTTCCCCTGCCCGCCCCCGCGCCAGGCCATGTCGCGCCGCTCGCCAGCATCTGGATCGGCAATCGTACAATCGCCGCGACCCATTACGACATGTCGAACAACCTGGCCTGTTGCATGGTCGGACGCCGTCGCTTCACGCTCTTCCCGCCCGATCAGGTCGCCAACCTTTATCCCGGTCCGCTGGAGCCCACGCCCGGCGGCCAGGTGGTCAGCATGGTCGACCTGCGCGCGCCCGACCTTGACCGCTACCCGCGTTTCATCGACGCGCTTGCCGCCGCACAGGTCGCCGATCTCGAGCCTGGCGACGTGCTCTTCTATCCGGCCCTGTGGTGGCACAATGTCGAGGCGCTCGACCCGTTCAACGTGCTGGTCAACTACTGGTGGAACGCCGCGCCCGCCTTCATGGACACGCCGATGACCACGCTGCTCCATGGCCTGCTCGCACTGCGCGACCGGCCCGACGCCGAGAAGCAGGCCTGGCGGGCGATGTTCGACTATTACGTCTTCGGTCCGCCAGACCAGCCTGCGGCGCACCTGCCCGAAATGGCGCGCGGGGATCTCGCCCCGCTTGATGAGCGCGCGGCGCGGCGACTGCGCGCCAGGCTGCTCGATCGGCTCAACCGATGAACGCCCGCCCGAAGACCCGTGTGGTGATCGCCGGCGGCGGCACGGCCGGCTGGCTCGCCGCCGCCATCCTGACCCGCCAGCTCGACGCGATCGTCGATGTCACCCTGGTCGAATCGGAGGAGATCGGCACGGTTGGCGTCGGTGAATCTACTATCCCCACTGTGCGCGCCTTCCATACTCTGATCGGCCTCGACGAACGCGAGTTCGTCAGCGCGACCGGCGCCAGCTTTAAGCTCGGTATATCCTTCGAAAACTGGGCACGCGCAGGCGATCGCTACATCCACTCGTTCGGGGATCTCGGCCGATCGACGTGGATGGGCGACTTCCACCATTTCTGGCTGGAGGCACGGGACCAGGGGATCGCGAGGGAGCTGGGCGCCTACAACCTGGAGCATCAGGCGGCCGACGCGGGCCGCTTCGCCACGGACAGCCAACCGCCGCTCAACTACGCTTATCACTTCGATGCCGGCCGCTACGCGCACTATCTGCGCGCCCGCTGCGAGGCCGCGGGCCTGACGCGGGTCGAGGGCCGCATCGCCCGCGTCGAGCGTCACGCCGAAAGCGGCCATATCGCTGCCCTCGTCCTTGCCGACGATCGCCGGATCGAGGGGGACCTGTTCCTCGACTGCACCGGCTTTCGCGCGCTGCTGATCGGCGACGCGTTGGGCGTCGGCTTCGAGGATTGGAGCCATTGGCTTCCGACCGACCGCGCCCTGCCCGTTCAGACCGCCGCGGTCGAGCCGGCACGACCCTATACCCGGGCGATCGCGCATGACGCGGGGTGGCAATGGCGCATCCCGCTCCAGCACCGCGTCGGCAATGGCCTGGTCTATTCCAGCGACTATCTGTCCGACGATGAGGCGCAGGCACGCCTCTACGCATCCGTCGAGGGCGAGCGGCTGGTCGAGCCGCGCCCGATCCGCTTCCGCACCGGTCGGCGGCTGCGCGCCTGGGAGGGCAATTGCATCGCGCTCAGCCTTGCCTCCGGCTTCGTCGAACCGCTCGAATCGACAAGCATCCACCTCATCATGATCGCGCTGACACGGCTGTTGCAGGTGTTCCCGGCGGGCGGGATCAGCGAGGCCGCGGTCGCACGCTTCAACGATCAGGCACGACGCGAGATCGAGGGCGTGCGCGACTTCATCATTCTCCATTACCACCTAAATCAGCGCCCCGAGCCGTTCTGGCAGAGGTGCCGCGAGATGACGGTGCCGGACAGTCTGGCCGAACGCATCGCGCTGTTCGCGGAAGGCGCGCAGGCTTATCAGGACAGTCATGACCTGTTCCGCGTCGCCTCCTGGGTTCAGGTGATGCTCGGCCAGCGTCTGGAGCCACGCCGCCACCATCCCCTGGGCAGTATCATGCCACCCGCGCGACTAGCGAAGACACTGGACGATCTTGCCGCCGGCATCACCGGCGCGGTTTCACGCCTGCCCCAACACCAGGCATTTCTCGAGGGCTATGACATCAAGCTTCAAGGCCAGACATGATCGTGGTGTATCCGCCAAAGTGTGGTTCTCGATGGAAGACATTTTCAATGTTACAACGCTAATGCGGCTTAACTTGGATCCTGTTCTGTCCCGTTTTCACGAAGGCGGTGTCGCTCCTGGGTCGATAGACTAGGCAGGCCGTCCGCGATACGGCGCTCTCTGCGCTAGAGATTCTTGCGTTTCCAACTGCCGGTCGATCGGCAGGCTAGTGTCTCCGCAAAGACAAGGAGTCGGACAATGCTCCGGCAGCAACGTCGCGCGGATGATGGATGCGCGTCGTGATCCGCTTAGTCTTGGACGGCCGTACTGTTCTGCACCTTGACAAGGATTGGCGGCGCTGTTCGGCAAATAGCGGCGCCGGCTTGTCAGCACATGCTTTATCAGCGCGCTGTTCGGCTCCGTCAGTAGGTAAAGTCGAAGTGAATACCGATCGTGCGCGGCCGTAGCGGCGTGATTTGCTCTTGCTCGCGGATCAGGAACGGCGAGCCGAGGGCAAACCGGTTGCCACGGGCATCCAGCAGGTTGGTAGCGGTGAGGCTGATCCCACGGCGATCATTGCCGACCCGGAGTTCAAGGCCCGTATCGACGTAGTCACCCTGCAGCCTGCCAAGGATCGTGCCGATGCCCAGCGTTGATTGCCCAATATAGCGCGTATAGCCGTTCACATCGAACCGCTCGCCGCGGCCGAGATCACCGGCGTAACGCAGGCCGATCCGTCCGCTACGATCGGCGACGTTGGGCAAACGGCTCTGGTCGATTGCGCCGGTACTGGCCGGCAGGATGCTCAGCGCCGGCTGGGTGATGCGGCTGTCATTGAGGTACAAGGCGGCGTCGAGCTCGAGGCCGACGACCGGGCGCCAACGCAGCGAGGTGCCGATCGACCAGATTACCCCATCGCCGATGTTGGCAGTGGTCGGAAAGCCGAAGCCGTCGACGATATCCGCCTGGATGCTGCGCCACCGCGTGTGCGACACGGTGAGCGTGCCATCCATCGCCCGGCTGCCGATCCGCCCGCCGGCTTCATAGGTCGCGACGCGGTCACCGGCGAAGCGCTGGACATAATCCTGCCGCACCGCGATGCCCCCGGGCCGAAAACCCTCCTGGTAACGCAGAAACAGGCTGGCCTGGTCGGACGGGCGCCAGACGAACGCGGCGGAGGGAAGAAAGCGGGTTTCCTCCCGCATATCCCCGGCGCGCGGATCGACTCGCAGCGCCAGCGCCTCGCTGACGTCCTGCGATCGCCCGCCGAGCGACGTGTGCGTCAGCCTGCCCCCGAGCGTCAGCGTGGTGCTCGCGATAGGATGCAGCGCATATTCGCCGTACAAGGTTTCTTCATCGACCGAGTTGCGGACCCCGGTCAGCCGCGTGCGATCGAACGCCGGGCCCATTTGCCGCGCGACGCGCGCACGGTTGTGCAGCAGGCTTGCGCCGATCAGCCAGCCTGCACCCGCGCCGTCGCGTCGCGCGAGGCGCATCTCCGCGGTGAGCATCGCGATCCGATTGTCCTGCGCGAAGGCGGTCTGCGGGGCGTCGCGCGCCGGCGAGATAATGGGAGAGGCCGCATCGGCGAGCTCCACGCCTTCGAACTGCTCGAACACATGCTGGTCGGAGTAACCGATCGAACTGGTCCATTCGATCGGGCCCCACGTCTTGCGCACCACCACGTCGCCCAACCAATAAACGTTGCGATAGGGCTGAGGGATACCGCTCGCCCGGCTGAGGCCGTCGGTGAGGCGATCGGCATATTGACTGTCGTCGCCCACGATCCGCTGCCCCAGGCCGGTCAGGTCGATCGTGAGATCGCTTGCCGGGGCGTAGCGCAACGCGATGCGCCCGCCGATGGTGGACACGCGATTGACGTCGTCCAGCCCGCGCTGGCGATCGTCGATATAGCCACCCTCCACACCGCCGAAGCCGAGCACGCGTAGCGCCAGCCGATCCTCGATGATCGGCGCATTGAGGATCACGCCGCCATCCACGCTCGGGTCGCCATGCTGCGTCGCCTGCACCCCGCCCCAAACATGCCCGCTCGTCGCGGTGGCGTCGGGCGCATTGGGCACCACCCGCACCACGCCGCCGAGCGAGCCGGCACCGTACAGCGTGCCCTGCGGCCCCTCCAGCACCTCGATGCTCTTGACGTCGTACAGGCGCAGGCTGGGATCGGGCGCGCTATAGGTGATGCGGCTGTTGCCCCAATATTGTCCCACCGTCGCCTGTGTCGGGCCGACGAAGCTCGAATCGGCGATGCCGCGGATGAACAGCTTGTTGCGTCCCGGCCCGAGATGCGTCGAATTGACACTCGCCGCGCGCGATTCGATCAGGTCAGTCCCGCGCGCCGCCTCCGCCAGCGACAGCACGTCGCCGTCGATCACCTGCGCGCCGCCGGGATAGTCGGACAGCGGTATCTCACGCTTAGACGCGGTGACGATGATGTCGCCCGGCGCGCTCTGGGCCACCTGCACCGCGGGCTTTGGCCTGGCAGTCGGTCCGGCCAAGCGCACCGGCCGAGGCGCTGGCGGTGCCGGCTCGATGACGTAACTGGCCGGCGCCACCCGTCGCGCCACCGTACCGGTGCCTGCCAGCAGCCGCTCCAGCGCCTGCGCCGGCGTGTAGCGCCCGCGCAAAGCGCGAAGGCGCAGCCGGGCGATGCGCGGATCGCGAAAGCCGATGCTGATCCGCGCCTGCCTCGCGAGCAGCCGCACCGCATCACCCGCGCCTGCGGCGGGCACCTCGATCGCTGCCGGACGCTCCTGCGCGGCGGCGGGGACGGCAGCGACGGCAAGCGCGGCGATCAGGGGGACGGAGCTACGGACGCGCACCATCTGGCGGCATCATCCTCCACCCCTTGCCGGCACGCGCGATCGGCACACCCAGCAGCGGCCCGACCCGCGCGATCACCGCCTCCGCGCCGCCATCCAGCATCACCGATCCGGAGAAGCGCCGGCCCGCCACCGCAGGATCGACGAAGACCGGCACGCCCAGATTGCGCGACAGCGTCCGCGCCACATCGTCCAGCGGCGCATCGGCGAATTGCAGATAGCCGGTGCGCCACGCACCGACCGATCCGGTCTCGATCCGGCCCTTCACCGGCGTCGCATCCGAGCCGTCGCGGCTCAGCATCTCGCCCGGCGCGAGGCGCAGGTCGGCGCCCTTCCCCTGATAGATCACCGCGCCTTCCGCGACCGCCACGTCCAGCGTGCCGCGATCCTCCACCACGTTGAACGTGGTGCCGGCGTCCACCAGCCGCGTGCTGTCCGACATGGTGACGACGAAGGGACTGGCGGCATCGTGCCGAATTTCGAACAGCGCCTCGCCGCTCGCCATCGCCACTTGCCGCGTGTTGCCGGGGTCGAGCGTCACCCGCGTGTTCCCGTTGAGCAGCACACGCGACCCGTCCGCCAGCTCGATGGTGCGCCGCTCGCCCGCGGCGGTGGCATAGGTCTGCGGCACGCCGCGTTCCAGTGCCAGCCATCCGCCGCCAACCGCCAGCGCCGCCACGCCCGCTGCCATCGCCGGCATCCGCCAGCGCGGCGGGCGACGCGGCGCCGTCCCATCCGCGGGAGTCCAAACAGGCTGCGAGGCCGTGTGGGGCGGCGCATCGAAGAACGCGTCCGCACCCTCCATCTCGTCAAGTGCTGCCTCATAGGCCCCATTGTGCGCCGGATTCGCTTCAAGCCACCCGGTAAAGCCGTCCCAATCGGCGAACGCCGGGTCGCGCAGGCGGATCGCCCACCGGCGCGCCACCTCGCACACGCCATCATCCGGTTCGACGATCATGCCCATATCCCCGTTAAGACGGAGCGGTGCCGCCTATTCCGCATCGAATTTCGCCTTCAATCGCGCCAGTGCGCGATAGGCCTTCTGCAAGTCCTTCTCGATCGAACTGAGGCTCACCCCCAGCTCGCGCGCAATCGCCGCCTGTCCTTCCCCGTCGAGACGAAAGCGACGGAACACCTGGCTGACGCGCGGCCCCTGCGCGGCAAGCACCGCCTCCGCCTCGGCCAGCCGCTCGCGCGCGACGAGCGCCGCCTCGCCCGGCGGCGTCTCGCCATCATTGTGCAGGTCATACCAGTCCTGCTGACGCCGCTCTCGGCTGGCGGTGCTGCGCCGCCGATCGCGCATCAGATTCTCCGCGGCGCGAAACAGGTACGAAATCGGATCGGCAATCGGCTGCTGCGGCGTGCTGGCGATGCGTTGCCACAAGTCTTGCAGCACGTCCTCTGCCTCGTCCCCCGCACCACGCGCGGCGAGGAATCGAAGCAACCGCGCCCGCTCGTCGACAAGGACGCGCGCCAGCCCGTCAGGTTTCGAATCCGGTTCCACCATGCGCGGGAAAGCATCCCGCCTCGCCCTTGCCAAGCCCCCCGTCCCCAACTCGGGTGGCGCAAAGGCCAGCGCCGTCATCGCGCCAGCCGCCGCAGTGCCGTAGGACCATCCGGCAGTGCCTGCGCGGCGCTGGCCTCCCTGTCACGCGCGGCGGCGAAGGCGGAGCGGTGTGGCACCGTCTTGGTCGGCGGAGCGGCCGGTTTAATGCCGACATCGAGATACGGCAGCGGATTCACCGCCGCCCCGCCCACGAGATACTCGAAATGCAGATGGCTGCCGGTCGCGCGCCCGGTACTGCCGACGTCGCCGATCGGTTCGCCCTGCACTACGATCTGCGACGGCCGCACCCGCAGCCGCGATAGATGTGCGTAGCGGGTGGCGGTCGCATCTGCATGGACCAGTTCGATCATCAGCCCATAGCCGCCGCGCCAGCCGGCCAAGCGCACCACCCCGCCTGCCGCCGCCAGCACCGGCGTTCCCTCCGCGGCGCGCAGGTCCACCCCGCGATGCACTGCGCGGCTGCCGGAAAAGGGATCGCTGCGTACGCCGAAACCGGACGACACGCCCGGCTGCCCGGCCGCAGCCGAAGCGGCAAGCAGCGTGCCGAGCGTGAGCGGGGCGGCAAGTCTCATGCCTCCCACACGGACTCGCCCGGCCCGATCCGCACTCAAAAATTCTCGTTGCGGGATCGCCGCCGCGGCCCCGTCTCCCCGGCTGAACACGCCAACGGACCGATCGGGAGGGTCGACATGAACGCCAGCGAAATCGTCATGCTGGACATGCTGAAGAAGGGCCGCGACCAGCACGGCATGGTCGCCGTCAAGGCAGAGTTCGAGGCGGAGGGCACGCGCCCGGACGAATTGCTCCGCCTGCTCGATCTCGCCCGCCGCGCCGACCTCAAGGTCGCGCTCAAGATCGGCGGCTGCGAGGCAGTGTCGGACCTCCACGCCTCGCGGCTCTACGGTGCCGATTACATCATTGCCCCGATGGTGGAGACGCCCTACGCCCTCTCCAAGTTCGCCGATGCGCGCGACAAGGTGTATGGCGCGGGCACGCACCGCACCCAGTTCTTGTTCAATCTCGAGACCGCGTCCACGCTCGACGCACTCGACACCCTGCTGCCGATCGCCGCCGATCGCCTCGACGGCATCGTTTTCGGCCGCGTCGATTTCACGCTCTCCAAAGGCATGCCGCGCGGCGCGGTAAACGATCCTGCGATCACCGATGCGGTGCTGATCGCCGCTGAGGCGTGCCGCCGCGAGGGACTGGAGCTGGTGGTTGGCGGCTCGGTCGCGGTCGAGGCCGGCGCGTCGCTGCGCGCAGTGCGCCAGATCCGCCTCGACCGTTTCGAGACGCGCAAGATCGTGTTCGACGGCGCAGTCGTGGAAACCCGCGACTTCGAGGCCGGGATCGCGCTCGCCGTTGCGTTCGAGCTCGCCTGGCTGGAGAACAAGCGCGATTATTACCGCGCCATCGCAGAGGAGGATGCCGCCCGAATCGCCATGATGCGCGAGCGCGCCGCCCGCGCCGTCAAGCCGCGCCTCGCGGCGGCCTGATCCGATGAGCCTGTCGCGCGATGTCGCCGCGCTGATGCGCGCCGTGGCCGATGAGGTGATGCTGCCACGTTACCGCACCCTCAGCGCCAGCGAGATCAGCGAAAAGAGCCCCGGTGAGGTTGTCACCTGCGTCGATCGCGAGGCGGAAACGCGCCTGCGCGACGGGCTTGATCGCCTCGGCACCGGCGCGCGCGTGATCGGCGAGGAGGCCTGCGCCGAACACCCGGCGCTGCTCCACGGCGTCGGTCGCGGCCTCGTCTGGCTGGTCGATCCACTGGACGGCACCGCGAACTTCGCGCGCGGCGACGGCCCGTTCGGCATGATGGTCGCGCTGGTCGCCGACGGCGATCCGGTCGCCTCCTGGATGCTCGATCCGGTTACCGGTCGTCTGTGCCACGCCGAACGCGGCCTCGGCGCCTGGATAGACGGCCGCCCCGCGCGCATCGCCGCGCCGCAGGGCCGCCCGGTCGCCGCGCTCGCCACCCAGTTCATGGCGCCGCACGAGCGCACCCGCGTCACACGCTCCGCCACCCGCTTCGCGCAGGAGCCGATCCCGCGCTGCGCGGCGGAAAGCTATCCGCGGCTGGTGCTCGGCCGCAACCAGCTCGCCCTCTTCCAGCGCATCCTGCCGTGGGATCATGCCGCCGGCGTGCTGTTCCTCACCGAGGCGGGTGGCCGGGCCACGCATTGGGACGGGAGCCCCTATCGGGTCGGTTCGAGCCAGACCGGGCTACTCGCCGCGTCGAGCAGCCCGGTCTGGGACGTGGCCATGACGGCGCTGTGCCCCACCCTATCCACCATCGGCCAGTATGAGGCGATCGCTGCGTGACGTTCGCCCGTGCCGGATTGTTCGCGAGCATCCCGCTCGCCCTGGTTGCCGCGCCTGTCGCGGCGCAGCTCGCCTCGCCGCTCGGCGGCGGGGCGGTGCAGGCGGGCACGGGAGGTGGCTCTGCCCCCCGCGCCACCCCCGATGTCGCCGTCCCCCCGGCGACGCCCGCCACCTTTTCCCCCGCGCTGATCGCGGCTCCGCCAGAACCGGAAGTGCCCCCGCCGGCACAGCCCAAGACCGACGCGTCACCCCCGCCGCCCAGCGAATATGAGACCTATGTCTCCAGCGTCGCCGGCAAGCCGCTGCGCCGCTTCGGCAGCGCCCTGCTACTGCCCGAGGCACGCGGCTTCGCCCTCCCCGCGACGGCACCGATCCCGGCCGATTACCGCATCAATCCCGGCGACCAGCTCCGCCTCGATCTCTCCGGCCCGGTGCAGGGCTCCAACCTGCGCCTCACCGTCGATCGGGAGGGACGCATCTTCGTCCCCGGTGGCGTTGGCGCGGTGAGCGTCGCCGGCACCCGCTATGGCGACCTCCAGCGCGTGATCAGCAACGCCGTCTCGCGCCAGTATCGCGGCTTTCGCCTCGAGGTCGGCATGGCCCGCCTCCACGGGCTCACCGTCTATGTCACCGGCTTCGCGCGCACGCCCGGCGCCTATGTCGTCAGCAGCGTGACGACGCTGGTCGACGCGGTGCTCGCGGCGGGCGGCCCGAGCGAAGGCGGCAGCTTCCGCTCGATCCGCCTCGTGCGCGACGGCCGGACGATCTCCGACTTCGATCTCTACGACCTCCTCCTGCGCGGCGACACGAGCGGCGACGCGGTGCTGCGGGCCGGCGACGTCATCCACATCGCCCCCGCCGGCGCGCAGGTCGCCGTCACCGGCAGCGTCAACCGCGAGGCGATCTTCGAGGTCGGCGCGAACGAGACGCTCTCCGACGCGATCGCTTATGCCGGCGGCGTCAGCACCGTCGCCGACGCCAGCCGCCTGCTCGTCCTCGACACGCTGGGCAGCGACAACGGCGGCTGGCAGCAACTCTCCGCCGCCGAGGCCGCCGCCCGCCCGGCGCGCCGCGGCGACGTGATCCGCGTCCTGACCAACGCCGGCATCGCCCGCCCGCTCGCCCAGCAACCCGTGCTCGTCACCCTCAGCGGCGAAGTGGCCCGGCCGGGCCGCTATTATGTCGCCCCCGGCACCCGCCTCGCCGATGTCGTCGCTGAGGCCGGCGGCCTCACCCGCGACGCTTTCCCTTATGCCAGCGTTATCACCCGTGAGAGCGTGAAGGCGCAGCAACGCGAGAGCTTCACCCGCGCAGTGGACGACATGGAGCTGCTGCTCGGCACCCAGCCGCTCGTCTCCGCCAACCGTGCGCAGCTCGCGTCGGCCGGCAACCTCCAGCTGATCGACCAGGTCGTCGCCAAGATGCGCGAGCGCGAGCCCACCGGCCGCCTCGTTTTCGACCTGCCGGTCACCACCGCCACCCTGCCGGCCGACCTGATCGTCGAGAACAACGATTCGATCCACGTCCCCACCCGCCCCGTCACGGTCGGCGTGTTCGGCGCGGTCGCCAGCCCCGCCTCCTTTGCCTTCCGGCCCGGCCAGACGATCGGCGATGCTGTGGCGAGTGCGGGCGGCATCCAGTCGCTGGGCGACAGGAAAGAGATTTTCGTCGTTCGCGCCAACGGTACCGTTCTTGCCCAGGGCAAGCGCACGTTGCGCGCGCCTGCGCTGCCCGGCGACCTCGTCTTCGTGCCGGTCGACGCCAATCGCGGCGAGTTCTGGGCGCGGCTGCGCGACATCACCGGCAGCCTGTTCGGCAGCGTGATCGGCGCCGCCACCGTCGCGAATGCGGTGAACTGATGTTGCGGCGCCTCCAAGATTCGCGATGGCGCCTGATGGGCTATGCGCTGGCGGCGCTGGTGCTGGCGGTGCTGTGCGTCCTGCCGCAGCCTTATGAGGCACGCGCCAAGCTCGTCCCGCAAGAGCCGGGCAGCCTCGGCCTCGGTTCGACGATGAACGCGCTCGGCGGACAGCTAGGCGGGTTCGCGGCTTTGCTCGGCGGCGCCAAACAGCCGATCGACCTGTATCTCTCGATCGCCCGCGGCCGCGAAGTCGCCGATGCAGTGATCGCCCGGCTGAAGCTTCATGCCGCCTATGGCTCCCCGCGCAAGGCCCGCCTCGCGCTCGTCCGCAAGGTCGACATCCACTCGCTCACCGGCGGCGTGATCGAGATCGAGACCCGCACCCGCGACGCCGCCGAGGCCGAGGCGCTGACCACCGCTTACGTGGTTGCCATCACCGATCGTCTCAACACGCTCGGCCGCGACCGCGTGGTGCGCAAGGAAAAGGTCGTCCGCGCCCGCTTCACCGAGGCGAGCGCCCGCGTCCTCAAGGCCGACGCCGCACTCGCGGCCTTCCGCCGCCGCAACCGCCTCGCCGCCCCCGAGGCGGAGCTCGGCGCCGAACTGTCGCTGCGCGCCGGCCTCCAAGCGCAGCTCCAGGCGAAAGAGGTCGAGCTCCAAACGCTTCGCCGATTCCAGGGCGACGAGAACCCGCAGCTGCGCGCCGTCCAATCCGAAGTCGCCGCGCTTCGCGCCCAGATCGCCCGCTCTGCCAGCCCCGCGTCCGGCGCCGCCAGTCCCAATGTCGCCGGTCTCACCGAAGTGTCGGGCGCCTACCTCGATCTCTACCGCGACTATCGCTTCGCCCAGGCGCTTTACGAGGTCTACGCTCGTTCCTCCGAGGAAGTTGCGGTCGAAGCACTCGCTGCCGAAACGGCGGCAGATGCGCAGGTGATCGAGGCGCCACGGCTCGACGCCGACCGCAAGTACAACATCTCCGCCGTGGCGCTGCTCGCGCTGGTTATCGCGCTCGCCTCGTTCACCGAAATCTACGCCCCGGCCACCGGCATCCGCCTTTTCCCAATCGGCAAGCCGTGATGAACCCGCCCGAACTCTCGATCGTCATCCCCTGCTACAACGAGATCGACAATGTCCGCGGCATCGTCGCGGCCGTGACGCGCGAGGCGATGATCCATGCCGCGAGCCACGAGATCATCCTGATCGACAACCACTCCACCGACGGCACGCGCGAGGCAATTGCCGATCTGTGCCGCGAGGACGTGCGAGTCCGCGCCATCCTCAACAACCGCAACTACGGTCAGATGCGCTCCCCCACTCACGGCATCTATCAGGCATGTGGCCGCGCGGTGATCGGCATGGGCGCCGATTTTCAGGATCCGCCGGCAATGATCGGCCCATTCCTGTCGCTCTGGCGCGGCGGCGCCAAGGTGGTGCTGGCGCAGCGCCGCAGCGAGCGCGCCTCCCCGCTTCTCTCACTCACCCGTCGGCTCGGATATGCGATACTCGGCCGCGTCGCCGATCATCCGATCGTCCCCGGCGCTACCGGTTTCGGCCTGTTCGACCGCGCGGTGGTCGATACGCTCAGGCAATGGCGTGAGCCCGAGCCCTTTTTTCGCGGCATGGTGATCGAAAGCGGCTTCCCGCTCGCCCTCGTCCCGTTCGATCGCCCGCCCCGCACCGCCGGCGAGACCAAGAACGGGATCAAGAGCCTTTTCTCATTCGCGCTATCCGGCCTGTCCGGCTCGGCCAAGTCGCTACTCCGCCTGCCGATCATCCTGTCGCTTTGGGGGTTCGGCGCGACGTTGCTGCTTGGCTTCGCCGCCGCGCTCGCGCTCGATGGAACGCTGCTGCTGATTGCGTTGGCCGCGGGCTGCTTCGCGACGCTGCTGCTGTTCCTCGGCCTGATCGGCGATCAGGTGCGGCTGATCGCCGAGCGTACGCGCAACGTGCCGCTGGTGATCGAGGAAGCCCGCCTCAACTTCCCCGACGCACCATGACCCGCACGCCTCGGCTCGAATATCTGCTGATGCTGGCGGTGGTCGCCAGCGTGGCGAGCGCCGCCTGGTGGTTCGCGCGCACCGGCTACCTCCCGCAGCCGTTCGTGTTCGACACCAACGACACGTTCATGGACTGGTTCAACACCGCATTCTGGGCAAACCGGCCCGGCGCATACGATGTGTGGCGCAGCATCTATCCGCCGCTGTCGTTCGTGTTCCTCGATCTGACGACGCTGCCGGGCTGCTACCTCAGTTCGCCCTTCCACGCGCGCGATTGCGACTGGCTGGCGCAGGCGACGATCGCCACATTCTACCTCCTCGACGTGGCGCTGGTCGCCCTCGCCTTCCGCCGCACCGATCCGGCGACCGCGCTGCCGCGCACGGTTGCCTTCGCGCTCGGCCTGCCGCTCCTGTTCACGCTGGAACGCGGCAACCTTATCCTCGTCGCCTTCGCCGCTTTCATCGTCGCCTACGGCCCGGTCACTCGATCCCCCGCCTGGCGCGCGATCGCCATCGCCGCGACGATCAACTTCAAACCCTATCTGCTGCTCCCGTCGCTCGCCCACGTCCTGCGCCGCGAGTGGCGCCCGCTCGAACTGGCCGGCATCGCCACGGTGCTGCTCTATTGCGGGACACTCGCCTGGGTCGGCGCGGGCACCCCGGCCGAACTGGCCAGCAACACCGCCAACTGGGTCACGTTCGTTGCCGGTCAGGTGTGGAACGAGGTGAACTATTCCACCAGCTACGCGCCGTTCCTGCTGATGCGCGAGAGCCAGCTCCCGCTCCTCACCTTCGTCTCCTCGCGCCTCGTCGAAGGGATCGAGGCAGCCGTGCCGGTTGCGATCCGCACCACTCAGCTGCTGGCCCTTGCCGCGCTCGCCGCCGCCTGGCTCCAGCCGCGCGCACTTACCCAGGCGCGGATCGCCGCGATCCTGCTCGGCGCCTATCTCGTGACGCAATCGCCGGGCGGCTACACCCAGGTATTCCTCCTGTTCCTGGTCCTGCTGGAGCCATGGCGCGGCGGCGCGATCGTGGCGATCACGGCCGCCTATCTGCTGTGCCTCGTCGGTGACTGGCCGCTCGCCACCGTGCTGGAACTCAATACCGTCAGCTGGCTGAGCAGCCGCCCGGTCAACCCCAGCTTTGGTCTGACGGTGGGCCATTTCGCCCGCCCCGCGCTGGTGCTCGCGATCGTCTGGTCGCTGTCGCTCGACGCGATGGTCCGCGTCGCGCTCGCGCACCGCCAGATGCGGCCCGTGCTGGGGCTCGCCGCATGATCCCCGAAGCCGATCTTCTCGCCATCGATGCCGCGCTCGCGCCGCACTGGCACCGGCTCGACGGCGCGCGGCTGTTCGTCACCGGCGGCACCGGCTTCATCGGCCGCTGGATGCTGGAAGCGCTCGCCCGCGCACGGATCGACGTGCGCGCTACCGTGCTGACCCGCGACCCCGCCGCCTATGCCGCCCGCGCGCCGCATCTTGCCGCGCGTTTCCCCGGCATGGCCGGCGACATCCTCCGCTTCGATCCGCCCGATGGGGGATTCACCCACGTCATCCACGGCGCCACCGATGCCAGCGCCGCCCTCACTGCCAGCGACCCGCGTCGCATGTTCGACACGATCGTCGGCGGAACCGGCGCCGCGCTCGATCTCGCGCGCGAGCACGATGCCCGTTTCCTGCTGATGAGTTCAGGTGCCATATATGGCGTACAACCCTTTGATTTGTCTAAAGTCGGGGAGGAATGGATGGGCGGCCCCGACCCGCGCGATCCGCGCTCCTCCTACGCCGAGGGCAAGCGCGCGGCGGAAACGCTCACCAACATCTACCACCACCAGTTCGGCCTCGACACGGTGACGGCGCGCATCTTCGCGCTGCTCGGCCCCGGCCTGTCGCTCGACACGCATTTCGCCGCCGGCAACTTCATCCGCGACGCCCTCGCCGGCCGTATCGTAACCGTGAACGGCGCGGGCGAGGCGGTGCGATCCTACCTCTACGCCGCCGACCTTGCCGTCTGGATGTGGCGCTTGGTCCTGAGCGCGGCGCCGGGCAGCACTTACAATGTCGGTTCGGAGGAAGCGGTGTCGATCGCCGCCCTTGCCCGCCGCACCGCCGAGCTGCTCGGCGCACCCGGCGCGGAAATCCGCGGCGTGCCCGACGCCGGCTGGAATCCTGGCCGCTACGTTCCCGCCACCGCCGCGATCCGCCGCGATCTCGGCGTGGCCGCCACCATCACCCTCGACGAAGCGATCCGGCGCACCGCCGCCGCGAACGGACGGATTCCATGACAGACGTGAAACTCTCCGCCTGGCTCGCCGACCAGCTGGCCGATCACGGCATTGCCGACGTGTTCATGCTGACGGGTGGCGGGGCGATGCACCTCAACCACAGCTTGGGCACGCACCCGCGGCTGAAAACCACCTTTACTCACCACGAACAGGCTCTGGCGATGGCGGCGGAAGCCTATGCCCGCCTCACCAACCGCCCCGCAGTGGTCAACGTCACCTCCGGCCCCGGCGGCACCAACGCGATCACCGGCGTCTACGGCGCCTATGTCGATTCGATCCCGATGCTGGTCATTTCCGGTCAGGTGAAGCGCGAGACTACGGTGCGCTCGACGGGCCTGCCGTTGCGTCAACTTGGCGACCAGGAACTGGACATTGAAGAGCTGGTCCGCCCGATCACCAAATATGCTGCGATGGTCACCGATCCGGGGACGATCCGCTACCACCTTGAGAAAGCACTGCATCTCGCCAGCACCGGCCGCCCCGGCCCGGTCTGGCTCGACATCCCGCTCGACGTGCAAGCGGCGCTGATTGATCCCGACACGCTCCCCGGCTTCGACCGGTCGGAGATCGACGAACCGTGGTACGACACCGATTGCGACGCCGCCGCCCGCGCGATCCTGGACCGGATCGCCGCCGCCGAGCGCCCGGTGCTACTGGTCGGCAGCGGCGTCCGCCTCAGCGGCGCGCACGATGCGTTCGTTCGGCTTATTGACAAGCTCGGCATCCCCGTGGTCACCGCCTGGAACGCGCATGACGCGCTGTGGAACGACCACCCGCTCTACGCCGGCCGTCCCGGCACCGTCGGCGATCGCGGCGGCAACATGGTGACGCAGAGTGCGGACCTGCTCCTCGTCCTGGGCAGCCGCCTGAACATCCGTCAGGTCAGCTACAATTGGCAGAGCTTCGCACGCGCCGCCTACAAGATCTGGGTCGACGTCGATCCACTCGAACTGCGCAAGCCCACCGTCACGCCCGACATGCCGGTCGTCGCCGACCTCGCCGACCTGATCCCCGCGATGCTCGCCGCCGAATACGCCGGCCCGACGCTTGCCCATAGCGACTGGCTCGCCTGGGCCAGGCAGCGCGTCGCCGCTTTTCCGGCAGTCCTCGCCGGCTATCGCCAGCATTCGCCGAACAACCACCCTTATGTTGCCATGGAGGCGCTCTTTGACGCGCTCGCCGACGATGATGTGGTCGTCACCGGCAACGGCTCGGCCTGCGTTGTCAGCTTCCAGACTGCCAATCTGAAACGTGGCCAGCGCCTCTGGACCAACTCCGGCTGCGCGACGATGGGCTATGACTTGCCCGCCGCGATCGGCGTCTGCGCGGCGACCGGCGGCGACAAACGCGTCATCTGCATAGCCGGCGACGGCAGCATCATGATGAACCTGCAGGAATTGCAGACGATCGCCGGCTACGGCATGCCGGTGAAGGTCTTCCTCATCAACAACGCCGGCTACGTCTCGATCTTCCAGACGCATCGCAACTTCTTCAACGGCGTCGAGGTCGGCGGCGGACCCAAAAGCAACGTCACCTTCCCGCAGTTCAAGCGGATTGCCGGCGCCTTCGGCTTCGCCTATGCCCGCGCGGAGACCCACGCCGACCTTCCCGTGGCCATCGCCGCCACGCTGGACGCGGACGGCCCCGCGCTGTGCGAGATCATCGTCGACGAACATGTCGCCTTCGCTCCCAAGCTGAGCGCCAAGGTCCACCCCGACGGCCGCATCACCTCGCCCGCGCTCGAGGATCTCTCCCCTTTCCTGCCGCGAGAGGTGCTGGCCGCCAACATGGCGATCCCGCTGCTGGAGGAGGGATGATCGCACTCGCCATGGCCCAGCGCCGCCCCTTGCGATTCGTCGTCGCGGGGGCGGTCAATACCGCTTTCGGCCTTGCCATCTATCCGCTGCTGCTGTGGAGCGTGCCGGCGTTCGCCACGCATTACCTGGTCGCACTGGGCATCGCGCAGACGCTGAGCCTCTGCTTCGCCTTCGCCACCTACAAGCTCGGCGTGTTCCGCACCCGCGGCAACCTCGTGCGCGAGTTCGGCGCCTTCTCCAGCTTCTATCTATTCAACTATGCGGCGAACTGGGCCGCGCTTCCGCTGCTGGTGGAGCTGGCCGCCATCCCGCCGGTGATCGCCCAGCTGGCCTTCTCCGCCGTGCTGATCGCCACCAGTTGGCTGTGGCACAGCCGCGTCACCTTTCGGGAGTCCCGCCGATGACCGCACCTGCGCTTCACGATCGCCCGTGTCCGCTGTGCGCCAGCCTCGACGCCGTCCCCGAGATCGCCAGCCGCAATGCCGCGGACGGCCGGACGCTCGCCGACCTTGAGCCCTATTGGTTCGGCATCGACAAGGAGCGGCGGTTCTTCACCTATCACCGCTGCCGCGGCTGCGGGCTGCTCTACAACCGCACCTACTTCGGCGAGTCTCAGCTCGCGCGGCTATACGCCGCGATGCCGCCGAACATGAACCTCGTTCCAGACAGCGCGATCGTCGCGACGCAGCGCGGCTATTTTCGCGCAGCGAGCGAGCGCGTGGCGCTGGAGGGGGACTATCTGGAGATCGGTCCCGACGTCGGCCACATCGTCGCCGACGCCGTGCGCGAGGGGTGGTTCGATCACTTCTGGCTGTTCGAGCCCAACACCGCCGTCCACGGCCGCCTGCGCTGCGCCGCCGCGGAGCAAGCGACGATCCTCACTGACATGACCAACCTGTCCGCCGCGCCGGACGGCAGCGTCGGCTTGGCAGCCATGGTCCACGTGCTGGATCACCTGCTCGATCCGCTGGAGATGCTGCGGTCGATCCGTCGCAAGCTGCGCCCTGGCGGAACGCTGATGCTGGTCACGCATAACGAGCAATCCACGCTGCGTCGGCTGCTCGGTGCGCGCTGGCCAGCTTTCTGCCTCCAGCATCCCGAGCTCTACAATCCTGTGACGATCACCACGATGCTCGTGGCCGCCGGCTTCGACGTGGTCGAGGTCACCCGCAGCACCAACCACTTCCCGGTCGATTTCCTCGCCCGCCAGGCGGCCCAGGCGTTCGGCATGAGGCTCGGCCGGCTGCCGTTGCCGAAGCGCGCCTTGCGGCTGCGCCTCGGCAACATGCTCACCTTCGCGCAGGCGCCGAGGGTTCAGGCCGCCGCGCCGGCCGTGCCGATCGAAAGCGCCGCATAATGGGCGATCTGCCCCAAGGTGATGCGCCGCGCATCCTCGCCGGCGCCGACTGCCTTGTGCCAGGCGACGATCCAGTCGATCGCCTCGCCGAGCGTCAGCACCGGGCGCCAGCCGAGCGCGGCCCGAGCCCGCGCGCTGTCGAGCCGCAGCAACCCAGCCTCATGCGGCCGTGCGGCCGTATCGGTTGCGGGGGCCATCGCACCGTTGCGCCACGCCGCCCGCATCCGCTCCGCAATCCAGCTGACCGAGCGCGCATCCTCGTCGCCCGGGCCGAAGTTCCATCCCTCGGCGAAACGCCGCTCGCCCGCCATCAGCCGCTCGGCGAGGGCGAGATAGCCGCCCAGCGCCTCCAGCACATGCTGCCAGGGCCTGACCGATCCCGGCGAGCGGATCAGCGGCGCGGCGCCCGCCGCGAAGGCGCGCACCAGATCGGGGACCAGCCGGTCCACCGCCCAGTCGCCGCCACCGATCACATTGCCCGCCCGCACCGAGGCGAGCAGCGGCGTGCCCCCATGCCCGAAGTACGACCGGCGCCATGCCGAGACGACCAGTTCCGCGCAGCCCTTGGAGCTGCTGTACGGATCGTGCCCGCCCATTGGATCGCTCTCGCGATAGGCCCAGTCCCATTCCCGGTTCTCATAGCATTTGTCGCTGGTGACGCAGACGATCGCCTGCACCCCGCCCGCCCGCCGCGCCGCTTCGAGCACATGCACCGTGCCCATCACATTGGCGGCATAGGTCTCGACTGGCTCCTCGTACGACAGGCGCACCAGCGGCTGCGCGGCGAGGTGGAAGATCACCTTCGGCCGCGCGCGCTCGACCACCGCGCGCAGCGCGGCGAGATCGCGCACATCGCCCACGACATGGTCGATCAGCTCGTCGAGCCTCGCGCTCGCGAACAGACTGGGCTGCGTCGGCGGCGGCAGCGCGAAGCCGGTAACCTTCGCGCCCATCGCGTGGAGCCACAGCGCCAGCCAGCTGCCCTTGAAGCCGGTATGCCCCGTCACGAGCACCCGGCGCCCCTGCCAGCGCGCGCTCACCAGCGCTTCCACGGCGCGGCTCCCGACTGCCAGAGCGTATCGAGGTGGTTCTTGTCGCGCAGCGTGTCCATCGGATGCCAGAAGCCGTGATGGCGATAGCCCATCAGCTCGCCGTCTGCGGCCAGCGCTTCCAGCGGCCCAGCCTCCCAAACCGTGTCCGGCCCATCGATCAGATCGAGCACGCTCGGGTCAGCGACGAAGAAACCGCCGTTGATCTGCCCGCCATCGCCCGCCGGTTTCTCCTGGAAGGCCGCGACGCGCTCTCCCTCGAACGCCAGCGAGCCAAAGCGGCCCGGCGGAGTGACCGAGGTGATCGTCGCGCGGCGCCCGTGCGCCTTGTGGAAGCTGACCAGATCGCCAACGTCGATGTCCGCGACGCCGTCGCCATAAGTGAAGCAGAACGGCTCGTCGGGTTCGAGATAGGGCCGGATCGCCGCAAGGCGTCCGCCGGTCATCGTCGTCGGCCCGGTCTCGACCAGGGTGATGCGCCACGGCTCGCTGCGCGCGCGATGCACCTCCATGCCGTTGCTGCCCGCGCGCAGGTCGATCGTCACGTCGGCGGTGTGCAGGAAGTAGTTCGCGAAATATTCCTTGATCAGGTAGCCCTTGTAGCCGAGGCAGATCACGAAATCGTCGAAGCCCGATGCGGCATAGATCTTCATGATGTGCCACAGGATCGGCATGCCGCCGATCTCCACCATCGGCTTGGGCCTGACGGCGGTTTCCTCGCCCAGGCGGCTGCCGAGGCCGCCGGCCAGTATCACGGTACGCATTGGTCCTCCCGCACATGACGTTCGGGTGGAGGACGGAACCGGGCGCCCCGGCCCGTAACCGGGAGCGGCTGGCGTTGGCGGCAGTCCTGCTGCTCGCCGCCGGATTGCGGCTGCGGCACATCGATTTCGGTCTGCCGTCGCTTAATGACCCCGACGAGCCGGTGTTCATCATGACCGCGCTCGACATGCTGCGCGAGGGACGGCTGAACCCCGGCTGGTTCGGGCACCCCGCGACCCTGCTGTTCTACCTGCTGGCGCTTGTGATCGCCGGCGTAGCCGCGGCCGGACTGACGTTCGGGCAGTGGACCGGCACGGACGGGTTCGTCGCGGCGGTGTTCGCCGATCCGGCGAGAATCGTGCTGCCGATGCGGCTGCTGATGGCGGCGTTCGGCGTCGCCAGCGTGTGGATGACGTGGCGGCTCGGGCGGCGCCTGGGCGGGGCGGCGGTAGGGATTGCGGCGGCATTGTTCCTGGCGGTGAATGCGCTTCACGTCGAGCTGTCGCAGGTGATCCGGACCGACATGCTTGCGACGCTGCTGATGGGCTGGGCGATGTTGCGTGCACTGGTGATCGCGGAAACAGGCCGGGCGCGGAATCATGTGGTCGCCGGGATCGCCGCAGGGCTGGCGTGCGCAACCAAATGGCCCGCGATGCTGGTGCTCGTCGCGCCGGTCGTCGCCGGGATCTCGCAGGCGCTGGCGGATCGCCGCGCATGGCGGCTCGTGCCGGTCGCCCCGCTGATCGCGGTAGCAACGTTGCTGGCCGTCTCGCCCTACATTCTGCTCGACTGGCCGGCCGTGATTCGCGATCTCGGCGGTGAAGCGCGACCGATCCATCCGGGCGCAACCGGCTTCGGGCTGGCCGGCAACCTGCTTTGGTATGTGCGTCAGCCGATTGCCGGAACTTTCGGCATTGCGGGCATCGTTTTGCTCGGGATCGGCACGGTCGCGACGACGCGCCGCCGCAACGCGGCGCTGGTATTACTACCAACCCTCACGCTGGTCTGGGTCGCCCTATCCGCGCAATCGCTGGTGTGGGCGCGATGGATCGTCCTGTTGCTGCCGATCGCCGCCGTGCTGATCGCGATCGGCCTTATAAACCTGCTGCGCTTTGCCTCCGCTCGGACGCGGCCGGTCGCTTTGGTGGCGATCACGGCATTGCTGGCGATCTCCATGGCACACACGACCGTCGATCGACAGAAGGTCCGCGCCGATGATCCCCGGCAGAGGGCGAGCGCGTGGATACAGCAGCACGTACCCAAGGCACAGACGATCCTGGTGGAACATGCTGCTTTCGACCTGCTCGCCGAGCAGCGGCGCCTGTTGTTCCCGCTGGGTACCGCCGGGTGCGTCGACGTCGGCCGCTTCCTCGCCGGCGGCCCGAGCCATCGCAAGGTCAACAGCCTTCGTAGCGGTCGTGCAGTGGTTGATCTCGCCCACGTCGAACCGAGGCTATCGGCGACGTGCCGGGCGGACGTGCTCATGCTGTCGAACTACCGCCGCTACCTGCAGGAGCGAGTACGGTTTCCGGCAGAGGTGGCGAACTACCGTCGTCTGCTCGTCGGTTATCGTCCAGTGAAGACGATCGCGGGCATGCGGCCGGATCTCGAGCGCTTGGAGGTCGATATCTACCGACGCTTGCCGCCACGAGAGGCACTCTCGAAAGCTCGCCAAGCACCTTGGAAATCTGGCTCGCCATGAGCACGCCGAGCGCGGACTCAGCATCTGCGTCCTATCCGACCGTCGCGGTTCTCACGACTATGGCCGAAGGACCTTCGGCAGAGCTTAGACGCTCGACTCTCGGGCTAGAAACAAGGCCGCACCACCGTAATGTCGGGGCTACGAATTCAACGGTAACGCGAAAGTAGCTCGCGCGGAGGCTAGCCGCCAGCAGAACGGCTCAAGCGGCTGCACAGACCCGCTCCTGCGCGATGATGAACGCGCGCCCAAGCAACGGAGAACACACTCACTTGCGATAGCGGCGCTTTACCAGCTCGGCGGATTGACACCGCAATCGGGGCATACCTTCGGCAGGTCTCACCCAGATACGGAGACTTAGATTGGTGGAGCCGAGGGGGATCGAACCCCTGACCTTCGCAATGCCATTGCGACGCTCTCCCAGCTGAGCTACGGCCCCATCCGTTCCGGGAAGGCGCCCACTAACGGGCGCCTTCGGGCTTGGCAAGCGCCTTCGCGCCTGCCGTCACCACTTAGTGATCTTCTTCTTCCGATCCGGTCTCGACGCCCAGATCGTCGTCCCCGCCGAGGTCGACCTCGTCGTCCGCCGAGGGCTCCTCGTCGTCGTTGTTCGCCAGTTCCAGATCCTCATCGCCGCCGGCCAGATCGGAATCCGCCTCCTGCTTGTCGGACTTCGCCTGCTCGAACGGCAGCGGCTGCTTGGACTTGAGGATCGCCTCGGGCGTCCAAGTGAAGCTGCATGCGATGCAGGTCACCGGATCGTCCTTGGTCAGGTCGTAGAAACGGGTGGCACACTTCGGGCACGTCCGCTTGGTGCCCCATTCCGGCTTGATCATGCCGTGAAAAGCCTTCCAGGAAAGGTGGATCGTCGCGGGAAGCGGAGGCTCCCCGGCGGCGAAGTGGGGCGCGCCTTGCCATAGCGCAACCCGGCTGTCAAAGCGCCCGGCCGATGCCGCACGCCCTGCCCCAACCTCGTACCATCGCTCATGCCGAACGCCTGTCGGGCCGTCTGCGCGTACCCGGTGACAAGTCGATCAGCCACCGTGCGCTGATGCTCTCTGCCCTTGCCGTCGGCGAGAGCCGTGTCGAGGGGCTGCTGGAAGGGGAAGACGTTCTCGCCACCGCCGCCGCGATGCGCGCGATGGGAGCCGAGATCATGCGCGACGAGGAGTGCATCTGGCGGATCCACGGTGTGGGTGTGGGCGGGCTGCTCCAGCCGACCGGCGCGCTTGACATGGGCAATTCGGGCACGTCGACGCGGCTGCTGATGGGCCTGGTCGCCAGCCATCCGATCACCGCTACCTTCACCGGTGACGCCTCGCTGTCTGGCCGGCCGATGGGTCGCGTGATCGAGCCGCTGTCGCGCATGGGAGCAGATATTACCGCCTCGCCGGGCGGGCGCCTGCCGCTGATGCTGCGCGGCCTCTGCCCCGCGGTGCCAATCGAATACACGCTGCCGGTCGCCTCCGCGCAGGTGAAGTCCGCGGTGCTGCTCGCCGGGCTCAACACGCCGGGCATCACCCGCGTGATCGAACCCGTGCCGACGCGCGACCATAGCGAACGAATGCTGGCGGGTTTCGGCGCCGAACTGACGGTGGAGCCGGGGCCGATCGGCCGCGTCATCTCGATCCGCGGCGAGGCGGAACTCAAGCCTCAGCAGATCGTGGTGCCGGGCGATCCCTCCTCGGCCGCCTTCTGGATGGTGGCAGGCTCGGTCGTGCCCGGCAGCGACATCGTGATCGAGAATGTGGGGCTCAACCCGACACGCACTGGCCTTCTCACCGCTCTGCGCATGATGGGGGCCGACATCACCGAGCAGGACGCCCGCATCGTCGGCGGAGAGCCTGTTGCCGACCTGCGCGTCCGCCATGCCGCGCTGTCGGCCATCGAGGTGCCGCCGGACCTCGCGCCGTCGATGATCGACGAATATCCCGTGCTGTTCGTCTCAGCGGCCTTTGCAAGCGGCCGCACGGTTGCGCGGGGCGCGCATGAGCTGCGCGTCAAGGAGAGCGACCGCATCGCCGCGATGCGCGCGACACTCGAGGCCAATGGTGTCGCCTGCATCGAGCATGAGGACGGCCTGTCGATCGAGGGTACCGGCGGCGATCCGATCCCCGGCGGCGGCGTGGTCGCCTCGAAGCTGGACCATCGGATCGCCATGTCTAGCGTGATCGCCGGTCTGCATGCCGCACGGCCGGTGACCATCGACGATGTCGCCCCGGTCGCCACCAGCTACCCCAGCTTCTTCGACCAACTGGAAGGCCTCTCGGCATGATCATCGCCGTCGATGGCCCCGCCGCTTCCGGCAAGGGCACGATCGCCAAGGCGCTCGCCCGCCATTACAACCTGCCGCACCTCGATACCGGGCTGCTCTATCGCGCGGTTGCCGCGACGGTGGTGCGGCTTGAGCTCGACCCGGCTAAGGAAGCGGATGCGGTCGCCGCTTGCGACTTCGACGAGTTAACGCTGGCCGACCCAGTGCTGCGCGACGACGAGATCGGTCAGGTCGCCTCGGTGGTGTCGGCGCATCCGCTGGTCCGCGCCGCCTTGCTCCAGCGGCAGAAGCGCTTCGCGCACCAGGACGGCGGCGCGGTGCTCGACGGGCGGGACATCGGCACGGTGATCGCGCCGGACGCCACGGCCAAGCTGTTCGTCCGCGCCACGCCCGCGATCCGCGCCCGCCGCCGCCACGCCGAGCTGCAAGGCCGCGGCGACACCACCAGCTACGACAAAGTGCTCGCCGATATCCGCGCGCGCGACCAGCGCGACAGCAGCCGCTCCGCTGCGCCCTTGGTGCCCGCCACCGACGCCGCGCTGCTCGACACCAGCTTCCTGTCGATCGAGGCCTCGGTGGAGAAGGCGATCACGATCGTGGAGGAACGGCGGAGCCGCCTTTAACGAGGATCGTACAACCAGTTCTCGCGCGCATGTCGGACGCGGACGATCTCCACGTCTGTACCCTCGGGTCGGTAGATAATTATGTGAGAACGGTACGGATGAACGCGCATCGGTGGTGAAATCCCGCGAAGTTCACGTCCGGCCTCCGGAAAGTTCGCGAGCAATCCGGCAACGCTGAACAGGCCGTCCAGATACCGGTCTGCGGCCGCTAGACCAAAGCGCTTGCTTCCTAGCGCGTAGATAGCGGTCAGATCGCGTCGCGCTTGGCGCGTGAGCCTATAGGCCATCGATATCGGTCGACAACAGGCCCACCCCGGCGCGTATGTCCGACTTGATCTGATCCATCGGGCGTGAGTCGAGGCCGCTCGCCAGGCCTTCGTCCACTAGGCGCTGCATATGCGCAATCTTCCCGCCGCGCACCTGCTCGCGGCGGATCAGGTCGCGCACCACGTCGCTGGAGTTGCCGTAGCGGCCGGTGCGCACCTCCGCCTCCACCCAGGCCTTCATCTCTTCAGGCAGCGACACGTTCATGGTGGCCATTGCGGGTCTCCTTAGAATTGGTGAAGTCGTGCGATTGGCAAAGCTTGTCAACCTTGCCTTGCGAGCGCCTCTCAGCTAAGTGGCGCCCGTCCGGCGGGTCGGTCCCGCGGAGGCGCGGCGCGGAGGTTGGTCCTCTTGCGCCCTTTTCGCATTGATGCGTTCTGGCCTTCCGCTGTTCCGTTCGTCCGGATGCCGCATTGGCATGGGGCCGGTGCGGCGGTGAAGGCCAAGACCAGCGGACCCAACCGCTTGGCCGGAAACAACGACTAGGAAACACGCTTTTATGGCCACTGCGGCAGCCCCCTCGCGGGATGATTTTGCGGCGATGCTCGATGATATGTTCGGCGGTGCCGACAGCTTCGAGGGTCGCGTGGTGCTCGGCACCGTCACCGCCATCGAGAACGATCTGGCGGTCATCGACGTAGGCCTCAAGTCGGAAGGCCGCGTGCCACTCCGCGAGTTCGCCGCCCCCGGCCAGAAGGCCGAGTTGAAGGTCGGCGACGAGGTCGAAGTCTATGTCGATCGCGTCGAGAACATGCACGGCGAGGCGATGCTGTCGCGAGACCGCGCCCGCCGCGAGGCCGCTTGGGACAAGCTGGAGGTCGAATTCGCCAAGCAGGCGCGCGTCGAGGGCGTGATCTTCGGCCGCGTCAAGGGCGGCTTCACCGTCGATCTCAACGGTGCCGTGGCCTTCTTGCCGGGCAGCCAGGTCGACATCCGCCCGGTGCGCGACGTCACCCCGCTGATGGACATCCCCCAGCCCTTCCAGATTCTCAAGATGGATCGCAAGCGCGGCAACATCGTGGTGTCGCGTCGCGCGGTGCTGGAGGAAACCCGCGCCGAGCAGCGTTCGGGCCTGATCCAGAGCCTGGCCGAGGGCCAGATCATCGAGGGCGTGGTCAAGAACATCACCGATTACGGCGCGTTCGTGGACCTGGGTGGCATCGACGGCCTGCTCCACGTCACCGACCTCAGCTACAAGCGGATCACCCATCCGTCCGAGATGATCAACATCGGCGACACGGTGCGCGTCCAGATCATCCGCATCAACAAGGACACGCAGCGCATCTCGCTGGGCATGAAGCAGC
>NZ_JBELLZ010000024.1:0-41184 GCF_042096255.1 Sphingomonas sp.
ATGCGCGATGATATAGTCGAACGGCCCGTCCGGCGCCTCGGTCGCGTCGAGGATGTCGAGCACCTCCAGCCGCAGGTTGGCGACGCCGCTCGCCGCCAGCCACCGCCGCCCACGCGCCACCGCCGTCGCGGCGAGATCGAACGAGACGAACTCGGCGCGCGGATAAGCCACCGCCAACGCGAGTAGGTTCATCCCGTCCCCGCCCCCGATCTCCAGCACCCGCGCGGTCTCGACCGGCGGCGGCGACAGCCCGGCGAGGCGGGCGACGGTGGCGAGCCGGTCCGGCGCGGTCTGCGCAAAGATCGCGGTGGGATAGGCGTTGAGGTCGTAGGGGGTCATTCCGCGGCGCCGACCTCTCAGTCCATGGCTTCCTGGAATGCGGCCTTGACGGCTGCTTCCGCGCCCTTCTTTACTAGGAACTGCTTGATCGCGCTGCCCGTCGCTTGGGCGGCCAAGCCGCTTGCGGCCATTCCAACCGGCCGAGCGAAGTAGGACGCATAGACGCCGTCGACGAGCGTTTGGCGTGCGAAACCCATGAAAAGCTGATCCGCTTGGGCATTTAAACTCGGATCGCGTTCCGTCAAATCCGGATCATAGGCCGCTTGAACAGCGACACGGGCAAGATTGCTGCCCGATATGCGGATCGGGAAGATCCTCGAAACCAGTTTTTCTTTCCAGGTGACAGTTCCATCGAGATTTCCATCGCGATCATCATAATATGATACGATCGCCACGGCCTCGTTTCCGATAAAGCCGACCGCGCCGATATGCCTATTGCCGTGCCCGGTTACCTTCTTCCAATCGATCTGCGCCACGATGTCCTCCCGCCAAGTCTGCCTAAGTTCATATCTGATGGGGCACCTCAAACGAGGCGACGGTGACCGGATCAGTGTCCCTTCCCGCGAGGCCGGACGCCGGCACTTCCCTCCCCTCGAAGCCGTAGCTGAACCCCTCCCCGCCCACGCCCACGCGGATCGCCTCCACCTCCTCGCCGGACATCTGCCGCTCCAGCAGCGCCACCGACATTTCGGGGAGCATCGTGTTGGTCAGGATCGCGTCGATCATGCGGCCGCCGCTCGCCACCTCGTTGCAGCGCGAGACGATCAGGTCGACCACCGCTTGGTCGTAGGTCAGCGCGATCTTATGGTTCTCGCGGATGCGGCGGACGATGCGGTCGAGCTGGAGCTTGACGATGCCGCCCAGCATCGCCGGGGACAGCGGATAGTAAGGCAGCACCAGCAGCCGTCCGAGCAAAGCGGGCGGGAATACCTTGAGCAGCTCGGGCCGCAGCGATCCGGCCAGCGCCTCCGCCTCCGGCTTCATCTCTTCGTCCTCGGAGAGCGTCATGATCAGGTCCGTGCCGACATTGGAGGTCAGCAGGATCAGCGTGTTCTTGAAGTCGATGAACCGCCCCTCGCTGTCGTTCATGAACCCTTTGTCGAACACCTGGAAAAACATCTCGTGGACGTCGGGATGCGCCTTCTCAACCTCGTCGAGCAGCACGACCGAATAGGGCCGCCTGCGCACCGCCTCGGTCAGCACGCCGCCCTGGCCGTAGCCGACATAGCCGGCGGGCGCGCCCTTGAGCGTGGAGACGGTGTGCGCCTCTTGGAACTCGCTCATGTTGATGACGATCATCGAATCGTCGCCGCTGAACAGCAGCTCGGACAAGGCGTGCGCGGTCTCGGTCTTGCCGACGCCGGAGGGGCCGCAGAGCATGAACACCCCGACCGGCTTGTTCGGATTGTCGAGCTTGGCGCGGCTGGTCTGTATGCGCTTGGCGATCGCGTCCATCGCATGATCCTGGCCGATCACCCGCGCCTTGAGCTTGTCGGCGATGGTGAGGACGGACTGGATCTCGTCCTTGACCATCCGCCCGATCGGGATGCCCGTCCAATCGCCGACCACCGCGGCGACGGCATCCTGATCGACCACGCCGAACACCATTGGCTGGTCGCCTTGCGCGTCCTTCATCGCGGCGATGGCGAGATCGAGCGCGTCCTTCTGCGCCGCCTCGTTCGCGCCATCCCGGCGTGCCGCGGAGAGACCGTCCCGCGCCTCCACCAACGTGCCCAGCGCGGCCTTCTCCGCCGCCCATTTCGCCTCCACCCGCTCTAGGTCGGCACGCGCCTCGGCCAGCTCCTCGTCAATCTTCTCCAGCCGATCATCCGAGCGATACTGGCCCTGCCGCTCGCGCTCGACGATCTCGCGCTCTACGCCGAGCAATTCGACACGGCGCCGACGGTCCTCCACCTGCGCCGGCGTCGCATGCTGCGACACCGCGACGCGCGCGCAAGCGGTGTCGAGCAGGCTCACCGCCTTGTCGGGCAGCTGGCGCGCGGGGACGTAACGCTGCGACAACACGACCGACGACGCCACCGCCTCGTCGAGCACGACGACATTGTGGTGCTTCTCCATCACCGGCGCGACCGAGCGGATCATCGCGATGGCCTTGGGCGTCTCGGGCTCGCCGACGTCGACCGTCTGGAAGCGGCGGGTGAGCGCGGGGTCCTTCTCGAAATACTGGCGATACTCGGCATAGGTGGTCGCGGCGATGGTGCGCAGCCGGCCGCGGGCGAGCGCGGGCTTGAGCAGGTTGGCGGCATCGCCCGTCCCCGCCTGCCCGCCCGCGCCGACCAGGGTGTGCGCCTCGTCAATGAACAGGATGATCGGGGTGGGGCTGCTCTCCACCTCGTCGATCACCTGGCGCAGGCGCTTCTCGAACTCGCCCTTCACGCTCGCGCCCGCCTGCATCAAGGCAATGTCGAGGCTGCGCAGCGTGACGCCCTGGAGCGCGGGCGGCACGTCGCCATCGGCGATGCGGCGCGCGAAGCCCTCCACCACCGCGGTCTTGCCGACGCCCGCCTCGCCGACGAGGATCGGGTTGTTCTGGCGGCGGCGCAGCAGGATGTCGACGACCTGGCGGATCTCGCCGTCGCGGCCGACGATCGAGTCGATCTCGCCCGCCTTGGCCCTGGCGGTGAGGTCCACCGAGAACTTGGCCAGCGCCTCGCTCTCGCCGCTGACCGGAACCGATCCCAGCTCACCGGCGGCCTCCTCCACCGGCTCGCCCGCTGCCTGCGACACTTCGGCTGAGGGCGCTAGGATGGTGCCGAAATCGCTGGCGAGCTTCTCCACCTGAACCTTGCGCCATTCGCCGCTGATCGCGAACAGCGCATTCCGCAGGGTCGCGGTCTTGAGCATGCCGTGGAGCAAATGGCCGGTGCGCACCCGCGCAGCGCCGAACTGGAGCGAGGCGTAGAGCCAGCCCTTCTCGATCGCTTCCTCGATCTGCGGCGAGAAGTCGCTGATGCTGGTAGCGCCGCGCGGCAATGCGTCCAATGCGGCCACCACGTCGCGCGCCAGCTTGGCATCGTCCAGCCGAAAGGCGGTGCGGATCGCGGCCAGGTCGTTGCGCGGATCCTGGATCAGGATGTGCAACCAGTGAACCAGCTCGACATAGGGATTGCCGCGCATCTTGCAGAAGCCCGTCGCGCTCTCGATCGCCTTAAGCGCGATCGGGTTGAGGCGGCCGAACAGGGCGCCCCGGCTGATCTCGGTCATGCAAACTCCCCTTGGGTCTGGCGGCGCGGCACTGCGCGGCGGCGAAGGTGCGCGTCGGCGCGGATGCGATCGGTTCGGCGCGGTGTGACCCATGAGGTCCAGCCCAGTCGCGCACGCCCATCGAGTCTGGCGGCGCGCGCCTCCTGCTCGGGCAGTTCGATCACCATGTCCCATTCGAGATGGCTGGGCGCGAACGCGTCGAGCGCCTCCTGCGCGATGACGAAGCGGGAGCCGGAAGGCAGCAGCGCCTCATAGTCGCGCATCGTCGCGGCCGCGATCACCACGCGGAACGCATCGGAGGCGACCCGCACACTCCGCCCCGCCAGCGCGTCGCCGCCCAATGTGGCATAGGATTGCCCGAGCCGCGTCTGGTCCTCGCGCTCCACCGCCCGCCAGCGCGGCTGGAATTGGAGCACGCGCACCGGCTGGCGCAGCAGATGGCTCAGCGCATCCTCGATCCCGACCGCGCTGCGCCGCGACGCGAACAGCGCGGCATAATGCAGCCGCGCATCCGGCAGGAAGGTCGCCTCGCCTACCCCCTCGGTCGCTCCGGTGAGTGCCGCCAGATAGCGCGCGAACTGGTCGTCCTCCGGCCGGTCCGCCTGCGCCGCGGGCTGCGACTCCGCCCAGGCGCGGAAGAACAACTGGAGCATGCGGTTGGAGATCAGGTCCAGCCAGCGTCCGAACGGCCGCTGCTTGCCGTAGCGCCGCTCATAGGCGGCGAACTCGGTCAGGTGCGTGGGCAGCGGCCCCATCGGCCCGGTCAGCCCCAGCCAGAAGCCGTTGAGCTGCCCGCGGCCATGGCGGAACTCCACCGTCTCGATCGTCGGCGCGGGAAACTCCAGCGCGGGCACTTGGGCCAGGTCGACGGCACTCTGCGAGGGGCGGCGGGCGCGGCCGATCCGCGGCAGATCGGCGGCACGAGATTCCACGCCCCGTCCGGCGGCGAACAGCCCCCAGCGGCGCGCCTCCCCCGCAATCGCGCGCAGGAAGCTCAGATGCTGTGCTGGCGCCCCATCCTCGGCGGCCATCGCGCGAACTCCCCCTCGGTGACACTGTCGAAGCACGTCTCGGTGAAGGCGTTGATGCTGGCGAACTCCGCCAGGAAGCGCTCGATCACCGCGGAAAACAGGAACATGCGGCCCTTGTCGAAGGCGCCGTCGTCCAGCCGAATGCGGATGCGGTGGCCGCGTGCGATGGCTCCGCGGTCGAGCCCCGGCACCCGCCGCGCGACCTTGGAGGAGCGAGTCGCAAGAATGCCATCGATTTGCCGGCGCAATGCCGCATCGTCCTGTCGGCCGTAGAGCGCCAGATGGTCGCGCAGTGCGGCGGGATCGTCATGATCCTCGGGCGCGAGGGTGGCATAATTGGGCGTGAGGTGCGCGATCACCCGCCACGCGGCGTCGCCTAGCCCCAGCGGCGGCCGCGGCCGGGTGGGCGCGCGCAGCACGCCGATGCTCCGCGCGGGCACCCCGCTGGCGATGAAATGCTTGTCTCCCCGGAAGGTGAGCAGCTCGGGCAGCTCGCGATTGGTGACCAGCGCACGCACCGAAAGCTCGTGCACGTCGTCCAGTCGGGCCGCGTCGCCCGGCGCAGTCAGGCTCAGCCAGGTCTCGGTGCCGACATACTCACCGCGCCGCCGCAGCCTTTGCTCGCGCGTGGACAGCCGCCGGGGGCGCAGCTGCGACGAGTAGAACAGGGCCTCGCGCCAGTCGTAGAGCAGCGCGCCGAAGGCGTAGAGCGGCGCCACCGTACGCGCGTCGAGGTTGTCGCGCGCATAGGCCTTCACCTCCAGAAGGCGGAACACCTCGAAATCGTAACGCTTGGTGCGGTCCGGGATCACCTGAAACTCGTGCTCGTAGCGGCGGACCTGGACGCGGTCGCAATGTTTCTCGAACAGGTTGATCGCGGGCGTGGCGAACAGGCGAAAGTTGCTCGTGTCGATCGCGCCGGGCAGGATCGTCGAGGCGCGGGAGAACAGCAGCACGACGTCGCACGCTTCAGGCGCCTTCGCGAAGGCAAGGTCGAGCCGCTGGAGCGATGCGAACAGGAAGCGCTCGGGACATGCGAAATATTCGCTGAGCAAGCGATAACCGCGGAACGAGCGCAGCTCCGCCGGCAACAGCGCTTCCTCGTCGGCGAAGCCGACCTGCTCGGGCGCGGGAAGGTGCGTCCAGCCGCCCTGCCCCGCCGCAGACCCGGCCGATCGCGCGATCACCGCTACCGTCTCCCCGACTACCTGGCGGTAGAGCTCGCCCGGTACCGCCTCCGACCCGTCGAAATACAGCGGCAGCGCGCGCGGCAGCACCTTGGGAAGCGCGACCCCCGCCGTCGCCACGATCCGCAGCCGCAGCCCCGCCACGGCCCTCGCTCCGGCCGCGGCAGCGTAGGGGGCGACGGCGGCGCGGCTCGCCAGATACTCCACCTCCGCTATCCGGATCGGCCAGAGCGTCACGTCATGCCCGGTGCGGAAGATGACCGGAGCATTGTCCTGCTCGGTCGCGGTTGCGACCAGCGACGTGCCGCGCGGCACCTTGTGCCCATTGACCAGCACCTGGTCGCCCTCCTGCGGCTCGAAGCCGGCGATGCAGATCGACGGCATCGGCGCCAGGTAATGCGGCTGGATCGCGTGGAGCAGGTGCTGGGTGAATTCGGGATATTGGTCCGCCAGCTTGAGCTGCACGCGCGCGCCCAGGAAGGCGACACCCTCCAGCAGTCGCTCTACATAGGGATCGGGGTCGGTGGGCGTCTTGAGGCCGAGCCGGCCTGCCACCGTCTCGTGCTCCTCGCCGAACTCGCGCGCCGCCTCGCGCAGATAGGCGAGTTCCTGATTGTAATGGTCGAGCAGGCGGGGATCCATCACTCCCTCACGTCCACCGCCACCGTGTCGGGATCGACCTCGGTGCGAAACTTGACCGGCATCGCCTGCGCCGCGGCGGTGATGTCGGCCTGGATGGTGAAGTTGATCGCCTGCGGCTTGTCTGCGTCCAGCGTCGGCTCGACGGTGAGCGATTTTTCGGCGAGACGCGGCTCGAACAATCGGATCGCCCGGCGGATCTCTCGCGCGCGCTCCAGCACCGCGCGCCGGGTCAGCGCCCGACCGGCGAGATCTGACAGGCCGTAGTTGAGCACGGAGGTTTGGACGTGCGGATAGGGCTCAAGATCAACCCGAGCCTCGAAATGGGTGGTGTTAAGCAGCCAGGCGAGTTCGCGCCGGATCGTCGCGCGCAGTGCGGTCTCGTTGAACCGTTCCAGCCGCGGCACCGCATAATAGCGGAACTTCTCGCGGCTCACCTCGGGCGTCTCGGCGCTCATGTCGCGCAAGCCGGAAATCTCGAGGTCGGCAACCAGCTTGTCGAACAGTGTCGGAGTCAGACGATGCCGGATCGCCATGGCTCAGTCGAAGGTCAGTCGGCGAACCGACAGCAGGTCACGATCCTCGCCGGTGGAGAGCGACCATAGATGCTGGCCGACGCCGGTCTCGCCCCATGGCAGAGCGATCCAGCTGGTCACCCGCGCCAGTCGTTCGGCCGAATTTGCCGAAGCCTCGCTGCCGGGATAGCGCGCCGGCAACAGCGCCGCAACGGATTGCCCTGTCCGGAAAAAGATCTGCACCGGATACCAGACGGTGTCGCGCAGATCGCGCACCCCCTCGCTCTCGATGCGGTCGATTTGGTCGAAGGGCTGAAGGCCGTAGCGGCCGCCGATGATCGCCTCGAACGTGGGGCCGAAGCGCGCATCGGCATCGGCAATCCAGTCGAAGGCGTCGCCATCGGCGCTGCCCGGCATCTCGGGCGCGGCGTCAAAGGCGGCCTCGCGCGCTTCCTCCCCTTGGGCGATCCGCCCCACGGCGAAATGCTCCAGCGCATCGATCACGCCCTCGGCCCAGGGCGAAGCGACATGCTGGCGCGCCCGCACGATGCCCGCGAACACCGCGGCTCGCTCGGCCTCGGCATCGATTGCCTGGCTGTAAGCGACGCTGAGCATCTGCGCCTCGGCGGACAGCTGCGCCAGCGCTGCGAGTTGCCGCTTCGCCTTGTCCCATTCGCCCGTCACCGCGAGCAACTGGAACAGGAACATGCGTGCGCGCTCGTCGGAAGGCCGCGCCCGGACGGCCTCGACGAGCGCGGCACGCGCACCGTCGAGGTCGCCCGATCGCAGCAGCAGGTCGGCATCGGCCACTGCTGGCGTCGCCTCAGCCGACCTTGTTGGCGCGGACGTCGTAGAAGGCGGTCACCGGGCCGCCCGCCTTGGCGCCGGACTTGTCCTGCGCCTGATAATCGAAGGTCATCTTTGCGGTATTGAAGGTGACGGTCTCCATGATCGCGTCGCCCGAGGTCGCCGCCTGGTTCTGCATCGAGGACACCAGCACGTCCTCCAGCTTGACCTTGTAATAGGTCAGCGGCTTGTCACCATCTCCGGCCTTCTGCGAATAGATCACAACGGAGGGGATGTGCTTGCCGCTGGCGCAGGCCTTGAACAGCTCGGGCGAGGACTTGTCGACCATCTTGGTGATCGTCAGGTCGGTGATCTCCGCCTTGCCCGATCCCCCGCCGGCACCGCCGAAATGAAACGATCCCTGCTGCGACGCCCCAAAGGTAAAAGAGAAGACGTCGATCTCGTCCTTGTGGCCGTCCTTCTGGCTCTCGCCCTTCACGCCGTCGATCAGGCAAAAAAGATCCACTGCCATACTAACCTCCTGTATGATTGATGTGAGTACGACCGTTTTGCTTTGTTATCTTGATGAAACGGGTCAGCCCTTGGGCAGGCGCGAAACCATGCTCAGCGCGATGTCCATGCCCTCCAGCTGATAGTGCGGTACGAACATGAACTTGCCCTGGTAATAACCGGGGTTCTCCTCGTCGGGAACGACCTGCACCTGCGCGTCCTTGAGCGGCAGGCGCGCCTTGGTCTCCTCGCTCGACGTGTCGGGCGAGCCGTCGACATATTGCAGGACCCAGTTCTGGAGGTCGCGCTGGAGCTGCGGGGCTTCGCGGGTGCCGCCGACCCAGTCGCGCACCATGCATTTCAAATAGTGCGCGAAGCGGCAGCTGGCGAAGATGTACGGCAGCCGCGCCGACAGGTTCGCGTTAGCGGTGGCGTCCGCATTCTCATAGGCCTTGGGCTTGTGGAGCGTCTGGCCGCCGATGAACGTCGCCTGGTCGGTGTTCTTGCGGTGGATCAGCGCCAGCATCCCCGCCGCGGACAGCTCCGCCTCGCGCCGGTCCGAGATCGCGATCTCGGTGGGGCATTTCATGTCGATGCCGCCATCGTCGGTCGGGAAGGTGGCGGTCGGCAGTTCCTCGACGGTACCGCCCGATTCGACGCCGCGGATGCGCGTACACCAGCCATAATTGGCGAAGGCATCGGTGATGCGCGTGCCCATCGCATAGGCCGCGTTGAGCCACAGGTGCTTGTCGTGCAGCCCCGAGGTGTCCTCCTCGAAGGCGAATTCCTCCACCGGATCGGTGTTGGCGCCATAGGTCTGCCGGCCAAGAAAGCGGGGCATGGTCAGCGCAAGATAGCGGCTGTCCTCCGAGGCACGGAACGAGCGCCATGCCATATATTCCTGCGCGTCGAACAATTTGCCCAGATCGCGCGGGTTGGACAGCTCGGTCCAGCTTTCCATCCCGAACAGCGTCGGCGCGGAGGCGGCGATGAACGGCGCGTGCGCCGCGGCACCGATCCGCGCCAGTCCCTTCATCACCTCCAGGTTGGGTGCGGTGTGATCGAAATAATAGTCGCAGACGAACGCGCCATAGGGCTGACCGCCGAGCTGGCCGAACTCGCTCTCGTAGATCTTCTTGAACAGCGGGCTCTGATCCCAGGCGGCGTCCTTGTACTGGCGGAACATCTTGCGACATTCCTCCTTGGACATGTTCATCACCCGGATCTTCAGCTGCGATCCGGTCGAGGTGTTCATCACCATGTAGTTCAGCCCGCGCCAGGCGCTTTCCAGCTGCTGGAAATCGGGATGGTGCAGAATGAGGTTCATCTGCTCGGTGAGCTTGCGGTCGAGCGCCGCCTTCATCGCACCGACGGTGGTGTAGACGTCCTCGCCGATCACCGCCGCGTCCTGCAGCGCCTGCTGCGCCAATGTGTGCACCGCCTCCTCGATGCGGCCCTTGCGCACGTCGTCGGCGGGCTTGAACTCCTTCTGGAGCAAAGCCGAGAAGTCGTCGAGCTGGACCGTTTCGGCCTCAACGCCGCCGGTCTGGAGTGCTTCCTGTGCCATTTGCTTGTCTCCCCCCGGTGCCCGTTACGCCGCCGGCGCCTGATCGTCGGTCGCGGCGTCATCCTCGGCCGGCTTGTTCGCCGACAAAGCGGCGAGCAGCGCCGGGTCCTTGAGCACCTTGTCCAGCAGTTCCTGCGCGCCGTCCTTACCGTCCATGTAGGTCATCAGGTCCGACAACTGGTTGCGCGCTTCCAGCAGCTTGGCGAGCGCGGGCACCTTCTTGGCGATCTCGCCCGGGTTGAAGTCGTTCATCGACGAGAAGGTGAGGTCCACGCCCAGCTTGCTACCGTCTCCGGCCAGTGAGTTGTCGACGGTGAAGGCGGCGCGCGGTGCGATCGCCTCCATCCTTTGGTCGAAGTTGTCCATGTCGAACTCGACGAAGTCACGCTTCGCCAGCTCCTTTTTCTCGATATGGCTCTTGCCCGACAGATCGGAAAGCACACCCATCACGAACGGCAGCTCGATCTTTTGGCGGGAACCATAGGTCTCCACCTCATATTCGATATGGACGCGCGGGGCGCGGTTCTGCTTGATGAACTTCTGGCCGCTCTTGATCGCCACGATCTGTTCTCCTGCCCTGCACCAATCCGTTGACTTACCAGCCGGAACCCTCTTCCTGTCGCTGCAACAACACCGTTCCCGCCTCCGAAACGCTGTTCGGCGCGATGTCTTTCAGGATCGCCATGAAATCCATCGTCACCCAGGATCGCACCCGCCTGAGCGCGATCGGAACCGGGCTCGCCGGCTCCCTTTTCTGGTAATATTCGGCGATCGCATCGATCGCCTTGACCACGTCTTCGCGCGAGTTGACCCGGCCGCTCAGCGCCGGGCCAGCCGGCGCGTCCGCGACCATCGCCACGTCGGTGGGCGCTGCATCCGCCTCAACCGGCGACAGCCCGGCATAGGGCGCCAGCGCGCGGCGGATGCCCTCGATCGCTTCATAGGCCGGTTTGAAGTCGGTGCCCGTGTCTCCTTCGGCGCGCGTGGTGAGCACCGCATCCACCCGGCGCAACGCCTCCCGCACCGCATCCAGCGCATCGATCGCCGCCTGCAACGCCTCCGTCTCGGTTTCGCGGACCGCATGGCGAAACATGCCGAACCCCTCGGCAGCATCGCCCTCCTGCTCGAAGCGCTGGAGATCGACGCCGCTGTAGGTCCCCAGCCGGGGATGATCGACCAGGGGAATGCGGCGCAGCGGACCGAGGAACGGGCCGATCCGCGCCAGCGACTCGCAAGGGCCCTTGCGCCCTTGAAAGCCGTAATCCTCCAGCTTGGGATGCAGCGTGTCCCAATAGGTTTCGAACAGACCGGCCAACATCTGGGTGCCGGTGACCACCACGTTCAGCTTGCCGCTCAACGCGCCCGCACGTGCCAGATAGACCGCGAGCCAGACGTCCTTGGTGCGGATCGACTGGTCCTCGATCAGCGAAATCACATGCCGCCAGTCAACGGTGGCGGCCTCGTCCTCGAACGCCAGCTCGATCTCCTGACGCACGGGATCATCGGCCAGGTCTGGACCGGCCGGTGCGTCCCCCGGTGCTGGGGCGAGCAAGGTTGCTACGTCCATCGCGTCCGTTCCGGCATCGAGGCGCTGGCGCGGCTCACGAGATGAGTTCGGCCTCGACCCGGCGATTGCGTGGGTCGCTGGCGGCGCGGCCGGCGAGCGGAGCGTCCGCGCCGAAACCGCGCACCTCCAGCCGCGATCGCTGCACGCCCTGGTCGACCAGGAACGCCGCCACCGCCTCGGCGCGCCGCTGCGACAGGGCGCGGTTTGCGTCCGCATTGCCGGACGAATCGGTATGCCCGCCGATGCGGAAGCGCTTGCCGCTCAGCTCGGGCCTGGACAGCGCCGCCGCGAACACCCGCGCCTTGCCGATCCCGTCCGCCGTCATCCGGTCGGAGCCGAGCGCGAAGCCGATCCGCAGGTCGCTGCGCCGCGGCCTGCCGTGCGCGCGGGCCGGCGCGGAGGCGCGCGACGTCTCGCTCCGCGCCTTTGCTCCGGGGCTGCGTGCCACTCGGAACCCCTTGCTCCCCGGCGCCTCCATCGTCGCCTCGCCCGCGCTGGGCGCACCTGGCGTGACGGCCTCGCACGCATCGGAGAAGGTGCAGATATATTCGTCCACGGTCGGCTGCCTGGCCGACTGGCCGGACGCGCCCGCTGCGACCAGCAGCAGCGCCGCGCCTGAGATCCGTGTCGGGGTCCGCATGGTCATGCCCTTCGCCTTGGCTCCGTCGCGCTTCCGCGCCCACGGACGCATCACGAGATCAGCTCGGCCTCGACACGGCGGTTGATCGGATCGCTCGCGCGATGCCCGCTCAGCGGCGCGTCCGATCCGAGCCCACGCACCTCCAGCCGATCGCGCCCGACCCCCTGCACCACGAGGAAGTCCGCCACCGCATCGGCGCGACGGCGCGACAGTTCCCGGTTGCTTTCGGCGCTGCCGAGCGAGTCGGTGTGTCCTTCGATGAGGAAGCGCTTGGCGGTGAGTTCGGGCAGCAGCAGCGACTTGGCAAAGACGCGCGCCTTCGCGGTACCTGCTGGCGTCATGCGATCGGAGCCGAGATCGAAGGAGATCATCAGATCCGCACGCGGTCGCGCCGCACCTGCGGCAGGGGTGATCCGCGCCGTCGGCGCATAGCTGGCCGGGCGCGCGGCGATGCTGCGCGGCGTACGTGCGGCGGCCATCGCGCGCGGGGCGCTGCGCACCGCACCGGCCGATGTCGTTGCGGAGATCTCCGTCTGAGGACGGGCTCGCGCGATCCGGAACCCCTTGGTGGCCGGCGCCTCACGCGTCACCACCGCTTCCTCGGCATCGCCGCATTTTCCGGCGAAGGTGCACAAATAGGCGGCGACACTCGGCTCCGCGGTCTGGGCCGCGGCGGATCCGGCAATCGCAGCCAGCGCGGCGACAGAGCACCGCACCAAGCCAATACGCATCTCAATCCCCCGAAACAGAAGGCTTGCTATGCGACCCGTTGTCTTTTGTGCTGTGCCAATCTCATACGCGGCTTTGCGCCGGCCGACAAGCGCTTGTGCCCGGATGCCCGCGCGCGTCGCGCCGTTGCGAAATTCGCGGGAGCGGCTATCCCGGGCTGCACAATATAAATCGGGCCGCGCGAACTTGGTTTAGCGGGGAGGTCGGCGTGTCTGACCAGACGAGACAGACGACCATGACGATCGACCTCGGGGACGACGATGTCCTCCTCGAGCGGATCGAATGCCGCGAGGCGCTGGCCACGCCTTTCGCCATCACCGTCGATGTCCTCACCGCACTGGAGATCGACCTCAGGCCGCATCTCGGCAAGCCGTGCGCTCTTGCGGTGCACGACGAAGATGGCGAGGTGCTGCGCCACTTCCACGGCATCGTCGTCGCGAGCGAATATCGCGGCCAGTCGCGCGCAACGCTGCACATGCACCGCTATCGCCTGTCGCTGGCGCCCTGGACCTGCTTCCTTGACCAGAACCGCGCGATGGCGATCTTCCAGGACCAGTCCGCGGTCGAGATCATCAAGCAGGTGTTCAAGGACAATGGCATCTCGGACACCGACTTCCAGCTGACCCGAACGCTCGCCACCCGCGTCTATTGCGTCCAGTATCAGGAGAGCGATTTCGCCTTCGTGTCCCGGCTGATGGAGGAGGAAGGCCTCTATTATTTCTACCGGCACGAGGCGGACAAGCACGTCATGGTGCTCTGCGACGCGCCCTCCGCGCACCGCAGCGGTACCCCCGGCCGCCTCGCCTACAATCCCAACGCCGCCACCGTGTTCGCACCTGATTCGCCCGCCCGGAACAGCCGCGGCGAATATTATCTGAGCAACCTTAACGAGCGGGTCAGCACCAGCGCGAACGCGAAGGTCACGATCCGAGACTGGGATTTCCGGTCCCCGCGCGCGCCACTCTCCGCGGATGCCTCCGATGAGGGCCAGCACCCGGGCGACGAGCGCGAGCTGTTCCACTATCCGGGCAATTACATGATCGACGCGATGGACCGCGGCGACGAGGAAGGCTTCGGGCGCGATCGCAGTCGCCACATGCTGGCACAGGGCCGCGCCCAGCGCCGCGTTTTCTCGGGCGACACCCAAGCGAGCGGCCTCGCCTGCGGTACGAAGGTGGTGGTCGCTGCCCATGCGGTAGACCGGATGAACGCGGAGTATCTCGTCATCGCCACGCACCACGCCATCGCTGCCGAGCGATATCGCAGCATCGGCGAGGCCGAGGCGCAGGAGGTGCCGTATACGGTGCGGTTCGAGGCGATCCCGGCGGACACGCCATTCCACGCCCCGCGCGTGACGCCCCGCCCGCTGGTCCACGGTTTCGAGTCCGCAATCGTCACCGGTCCGGACGGGGAAGAGATCTACACCGACGAATATGGCCGGGTGAAGGTGCGCTTCCACTGGGACCGCGCCGGCACGTCCGGCGAGAAGACCACCTGCTGGATGCGCGTCTCGCAGACCGGGGGGCTGGGCAACATCATCCTCCCGCGTGTCGGCCATGAGGTGCTGGTCGGCTTCCTGGGCGGAGACCCCGATCGCCCGATCGTGGTAGGTCGGGTGTTCAACGAGGACCACCGCCCGATCTACGACCTACCCGCCAACAAGACTCGCGCTTTGTGGCGCACCAAGCGCTACGGATCGCCCGCCGCCTATACCGATGCCGAAGCCCTGGACGTCGAGAATGTCGGCGCGAACGAGCTTCGGTTCGAGGACAAGGGCGGGCACGAGGAGGTTTTCCTCCACGCGATGCGCGACATGAACACGCGCGTCCAATATGACGAGACTCACCATGTCGCGCACGACCAGACGCTGAAGATAGGCCACTGCCGCGACGAGACCGTGGGCAAGGACGAGACCGTCAGGGTCGGCAACGACCGCACGCACGAGGTGACGCACGACGACACGGTGGAGATCGGCAACGACGGCAAATTGAAGGTGGGCAGCAATCGCAAAACCGAGATCGGACAGAATTGCACCACTGAGGTCGGCATCACGTCGAAGCTGACTGCGAACACGTCTATCGAACTGATCGTCGGCCAGTCCTCGATCAAGATCGACCAGACCGGCGTCACGATCAAGGGGCCGATGATCACGATCGAGGGACAGGCGATGGTCGAGACAAAATCCCCGCTCACCACCGTGAAGGGCAGCGGCATGTTGACCCTCAAGGGTGGCCTGACGATGATCAACTAGGGCCGGATGCGCGCATGACCGAGTGGACCGCAGTGAAGCTGACCGACGCCCGGCAGGTGGGCACCCTGATGGGGCTCGATCCCCTGCCGGAACCCGTTGCCGCCGCCGAATGCTACACCGCCCTGCGGGAGGCCGGACGGCAGGCGGAGGCGATGCAGTTCATCGGCCACGCCCTGCCCCGGCTGGAGGTGGTCGCTTGGGCGGCACGGCTGCTGGACGCCGAGTCGCGCCGGCTCCAGCTGGACATGGCCGATCGCCAGGCGCTGGATCACGCCTTGCGCTGGCTGGACGATGCCGACGAGGGCACGCGCCGCGCCGCTTACGATGCGGCGCAGGCGGCAGGCGAGCGGGCACCGGAACGGCTCCTCGGTCTCGCCGTCTTTTTCTCGGGCGGTTCGATCTCGCTGCCCGATCTGCCCCCGGTGCTGCCTCCGCCGGAAGTCTGCGCCCGCTTCGCCACCGCGGCCGTGCTGCTGGCGGCGCAGCGCAGCGGCGACATGACTTCGTTCCTTGCCGGCGCGATGACGCTGGCGGAGGGCGTCGCCGCCCGGGGCATGGACGCGCTCCAGCCGGCATGACGCTCACGCTGCGCATCCGCAATGTCGACCGGCTGGACAATGGCATGCCGGTGGAGTTCGTGCTGCACCGGCGTGGCGCGATGATCGGCCGCTCGCCCACTTGCGACTGGAGCCTGCCCGACCCGCGCAACTACATCTCCTCGAAGCATTGCGAGGTGACGTTCGCGGACGGTTACTACACCCTCATCGATCGCAGCATGAACGGCACGCTGATGGACGGTGGTGTGCGCATGACGGCGCCGCATCGGATCCAGGACGGCGACGTGTTCATCATCGGCCAATATGAGATTGTCGCGGCGCTGACCGGTGAGGCGATCGCCACGATCCAGCGCGATACCGAAGCCGCCGCCGCATCCGCCGCGCGATCCGAATGGGGCGGGTGGGACCGACACGCCGGACCCGCCGCAACCCCGACGCCATCTCTGCAGAGCGGCTGGGAGCCCGCGGCGGACGCCTGGGCCTCGCCTTCGTCCGGTGATTGGGGGCCTGCTCCGGAGCCAGCGCCGCCGCCCGGGTCGGGAGGGCGCTGGGACGCGCCGGCATCCACCGGATGGGGCACGTCACCCCCGCCCCCGTCCCCTTCGGTGCCGCAAGGCTGGTCGCCCGACGCCAACCTGGCGGCGCCGTCCCCTTCGAATAGCCCGTCCACCTGGGAGGCCGCCCCCCCACCCTCGCCCGCTGCCTCGGACTGGTCCAGCCCCGCTCCGACCACGCCCTCCCCTTCCACCCCGGACGACATCTGGGGCCGGATCGCGGAAGGCAATGTCGTCGACTGGGCGCGCGGCGGCTTCGGCGCGGCACCGCCTGCGCCAGTTCGCGATCCGCTCAATCTGTCCCAGAGCGATCCACGCGAGTCGCTGGGCGCTCCGCCGGCGTCTGTACGGTCGCCGGACGAGAAGACCGGATGGGGATCGCGACCATCCGCTCCCGTCCCACCACCGACTCCCGGGCCGACGCGGCCGGACGCCGCTCCCGGTACCTCGCTCGCACCGCTGCTCAACGCGCTCGGCCTCGTCCCGAACCAAGTCAGCGAAGACGGGAATTCGGTCCTGCAAAGGGCCGGCGACCTGCTGCGTCGGCTGGTTTCCGGGCTGGTGGTGATGACGGAGGCGCGCGCGCGCGCCAAGTCGCAGATGGGGGCGGAGGTGACCTCCTTCTCATTCGACGGGAACAATCCCATCAAGTTCGCCCGCACGCCCGAAGAAGCGCTGACGGCGCTTCTTAATGCACCGGTACGCGGGTTCATGGACGGAAATCGCGCGGTGGAGGACACCTTCTTCGATCTCCAGTCGCACCAGATGGCGACCCTGAAGGCGATGCAGGGCGCGTTGCGCGCCACGCTCGACCGCTTCTCTCCAACTGCGATCGAGAAGCGCGCCGAGACCCGTGGGCTGTTCCAGCGGATCATGCCCGGCGCGCGCGATGCCGCGCTGTGGCAGGCCTATGTCCGCGAGTTCAGCGGGGTGGCACAAGGTTCGGACGAAGCGTTCATGGACGTGTTCGCCAAGGAATTCCGCCGGGCCTATGAGGAACAGTCGACGGGCCCGCGACGGTCCTAACCCGCGCTATTCCTTCACCTCGTCCACCGTCTTGAACCACACCATGTCGGCCTGCCATCCGTTCGCCGCGGCGGCGGACACGAAGCGGTTGGTCCAGTCCGGCCCGCGCGCGCCGATCGGCGGGGCGATCACCGCCGGATCGAACGGCCCCTTGCCGGTCAGCAGCAGCAGCCCGGACCACTCGGCATGGTCGACCAGCAAGCCCAGGCGGAAGCGATCGCCACCCAGGTCCTTGATCGCAAAGCCGCCCCCCGTCTCCTGTGAGGTGAACGCCGCACGGGAGGGGAACACCGTAGTCAGGATGCCCGCGGGTTCCAGCCCGACCAGCGCGAAATCCTTCGCCCGATCGCCCACATGGACGTTGATGATCGCATTGGCCGCATTCAATCCGGGTTCCTGGCTGTCCGCTGGCTGGCGGCGCAGCTCGAACTTGCGCTGCGGCACCGACAGACGGCGCGATCCCGGCGCGCGGACCTGCCGATAGGCGTCCAGCACCGCGCAGCCGGATTGTGTGATCTGGGCGACCTCGCCGAAGTCGATGTCGGCGCCCGACACCTTCTGCTGTTGTAGCGCACGGGCGATCTCGCTCTGCGCACTGGAGGGATTGCCCGCCACGCCGGTCAGCGTGATGCGGGGACCGGGCGATCCCGGGCTGATGTCGACAATGTCGAGCCAAGTGCAGCTGACCGATGGCAAGACTGCATCCACTGCCGAACGGGCGACCGCGACCGGATCGCGGCCGGCACCGGCAAGCTGCGCTGCGGGCGCGCGGTCCTCATCGACGGGCGTCGGCGCGGCGCGTCCGAACACCAGCCATCCGACCAGGGCAAGCAGCAGCACGCCCGCCACCGCCGCGCCGATCATCACCCCACGCCTTGCGGCGAGCCCCGGCGGCCCGGGCTTGTCGGCTCCGTCATGGGGAATCGCTGCGAGATCCAGCATGGCCAGCACCTCGTCCATCGAGCGGAGCCGCTCGGCGGGGTTGGCGCGCAGCATCGATTCCAGCACCGGCCTGATCTCGCCCGGCAGGCCGGTGAGGTCCGGTCCGGCGCGGCGCTTGTCCACCGCATCGACCAGCGATCCCCCCATCGCCACCGATCGGCCCTGCGCCACTGCCAGCATGACCAGACCGAGGCTGTACACGTCGGTCCACGGCCCGACATCGCGGCCGAAGTCGCCAAGCTGCTCGGGCGCGACATAGCTGAGCTTGCCGGCAAACCCTTCCCCCACGATGGTCGCCGATCCGGGGTCGATATCCTTCGCGATGCCGAAGTCGATGATCTTCGCCCGGTCGAGTCGTCCCTCTTCCAGCAGCACGTTGTCCGGCGAGATGTCGCGATGGATCGCGCCAAGCTGGTGCGCGGCGCGCAGCCCCTCGGCCAGACGGCGCAGCAGCGCCACCAGTTCGCCAGAACCGGGCTTCAGCCGACCCAGTTCATCGGCCAGGTTGGTCCCGTCGATATATTCGGTGACGATATAGAGCACGCCCAACTGGGGCTCCTGCGCGAGGACGCGATAGCTGACGAGTGCCGGATGGTTCAGGCGCGTCAGCGTTCGCGCCTCTTTTCGGAACATGCTGATCACCGACGGATCTGCGGCCAGTGCTGGCAGCATTACCTTGATCGCCACCTTTTCATCAGAGTTGATGTTGGCGCCCTCGAACACCTCGCCCATGCCGCCGCGGGCGATGAAGCGCTTCACCTCGAAAATGTGGTTGAGGACGTCGCCCACCTGAATACGCTCTCCGTCGGTACGCGGGGCAAAAGCGGTCTGGAACGGCGTGGCGGTGCGCGGCGGCGGCGCGGTCGGCTCCCCCGGCCGCGACGGCATGAACACGGTGCGCCCTTCCTCGTCCGGGCCTGGCTTATGGGGCTCTTTCGCGTCGCCGCTCACTGCGCAACTCCCGTCTGCGGCAGCGTAAGGTTCGTCGCCTCGTCCAGTGCAACCAACACCAGGGTCAGGTTGTCCGGCGCTCCACGCGCAAGCGTCTGCTCGACCAGCCGATCCGCCGCCGTGCCGTGATGCGACGACGCCAGCAGGTCCGCGATCGCTGCCTCGTCCAGCGGCCCGGTCAATCCGTCGCTGCACAGCAGGAACACATCGCCTACGCAGGCCTCGTCGGTGATCACGTCCACCTCCACGCTCCCCTCCACCCCCATCGCGCGCGCCAGCACGTGCGCCATGGGATGTCCTTCCGCCGCGGTCTCGCTGAGCAGCCCGCGGTCGATCAGTTCCTGCACTTGCGTATGGTCGCGCGTCAGCCGGTGGAGCGCCCCGCCACGCAGGAGGTAGGCGCGGCTGTCGCCCACCCAGAACACCGCGAACTGCCGCTCGCGCAGGTAGAGCACCACCACCGTCGATCCCATCTGGATGCCGCGGTCGCTCGCCTCCTCCCAGATGCGGGCATTGGCACGATGGAGCGCGCTGGCGATGATCTGGCAGGCATCTTCGAACTGCGCGGGCAGATGGACCTGCGCCATCGCTTGCGCCACCTCGGCGGAGGCCCATTCGCCATTCTCATGCCCGCCCATGCCATCCGCAACCGCCCAGAGCCCATCCGCGCTGCGGTCGCAGAAGCTGTCCTCGTTGTTGCTGCGGACCCTGCCTTGATCGGTGCGCGCCTCGGCGTGGATACGGAACGTCATCGGACCTCCTCGGCGATCGAGAGCATGGCGCGCAGCAGATCGGGGGGCCGCACCTCCATGCGGCTCGCGACGGTGCGGCCGTTCGCATCCTCCAGCCACCATCCGGCTGGGGGCGGTGGCGCGGCGGCGAGCGGCTCGGCCAGCGCCTCGGCGACCAGCCGGTCGGCGCGCCACGTTTCGGCGAGCGCCCGTTGGATCAGGGCCTCGCAGCATGCACTCGCCGCAGCGAAGCGATCGCGGGCGATCCCGCCGATCGCCAGCCAGAGCGGAAAGCGCCGGCCCACGGCATCAACCGAGGGCGCCAGCGCGCCGCCGGAGCCTTGCGACACAAAGCGCCAGGCGGGTGCGGCATCATGAGCGCCCTCGAACCCGTCCCCCAATGCATCGCGTGCATCGACCAGCGAAGCAGAAAGCCAGTCATCGAGCGCCACCTGCGCCGCCGGCTCCAGCCCGCGCGCAACGAAGTCGCCATGCGCGGGCAGCTTGCCGAAAAGCTGGACGCGTCTCACAGCGCGGCCGGGCAGCGGAAGGACCAGAGGCCGCCGCGACCAAACGGGTTCTGGTCGCTCGGCAACTGGACCAACAGCGTCGCCGTCGCGGCTCCCTCGCCAAAGGTCGCCTTGATCGTGGTGGGCCCGGCATTCTCCTTCTCGGCCCCGTCCATCAGCTTGAACAGCGCCCACATGCCCTCGGCTTCGATCCGCTTGATCTCGTCCGCCGCCGTCGGGGTGGCGCCGGCGCCGGTCTTCAGCAGCACCACCGACGCCTCGGGCAGACCGGCGGACGCGGTCCAGACGACCGGGCGCATCGGCCCGCCCGCCTGATCAAGCCGATAGGTCGCTCCGCCTGCCGAGACGATCACCGCGCCCACGCCCGCGCCAAGCTTCACCAATCCCACCTTGAGCGGCAGGCCGCCCGCGATCAGGTCACGAATCCGCGCTGCCTTGGCGAATTGCTCCGCGCTGGTCGGGTCGAGCCCGGCGGCCAGCGGGTCGTCGGCCCGCCACCGCCACACCGGCCCGCTGACGTCCAGCAGCGGCTTGAGCCGCTGCTGGGTGAAGCCGTCGATCGTCCCGCCCATGCCGAACACGCGCAGCATTTCAACCGCCGAGGCATCCTGCGTGGCCGCGCCGAAGAAAGGGTAGCGCTCCTGCGCGACCTCCTGGCACGCCGGCAGCACCGCCTGGGCATAGGCATCGGCGACCGCGCCCTTGGCCGCATCCACCTGCGCCGCCGAACCGCCGCCCGCGGCGACCTCCACGAAGCCCTTGAGCTGGGGCGGCGCCCCGCCCGCCGCGCCCGCCATCGCCGCGGTCGCCTGCGCCATCGCCGCCTGCGTCGCCTCCGAACCACCGCCGCCGCCGGTTATCCGCGCCGCGGCGACCGCCTGCCCCGCCTGCTTGAGCGCGGCGACGAAATCGTCCACCGGCGCGGGCGCCTTGCCGTCGCCGACATAATCGTGGATCGGGCGAAAATAGCCGGTGATCTCGCTGCCGGCGTCGAGGCCATTGGCGCGGCCGGCGCCGGCTGCGTCGAGCATGCTCGCGCCCGGCACGCTCGAAAGCTTGGCGTTCATCGCCTGCATCGCCCCGGCGCGCGCACCGCCCGCGAAGATCGTATTCTTGCGCAGTTCCAGCAGCACGCGCTTCAATGGTGACGGGCTTTTGCCGATCGCGGCCAGCGCCACCGGGTCTTGGAAGTAGGCGCCGGGCTTCAACCCGGCGAGCACCGCATCCCAGGCCGCGATATAGTCGCGCGCATAGCGTCCGGCGACCGCCGCGCGCAGGTCGCTCATCTCACCCTGCACGCCCCCGGTGGCGGCGTCCTGCCCCATCACCCACAGGTCACGCTTAAGGTCCTGCGCGGCGGTGGCGAGGCCGAGGAGATAGGCCTTTTCGAACCCCGCCCGGGTGAAGAAATAGGGCACGTTCGTCGCCAGCACCTGCTGCGGCGCGACGAAGGCGGCGGCGTCGCCGGCGGACAGCACGTCGGCGACCCGCCACCCTGCCCCCGCCCCCGCCGCCTTCTGCTTCATCACCGCATAGGCCCGGTCGCCCAGCGACAGCGTGCCGATCGCCTGGCGTGATGCGGCGACCAACGCCCCGTCCAGCGGCGCGCGCCGGTCCGGCCACACGCTCGCCATGTCCGTGTCGGCCAGCAGCGCATCGAGGTGCCGGGCGAGCCTGTCACGCTCCACCTGGCTGTCCGCGCCAGGATACACGTTCGCCGCCCAATCCGACGTGACCCAATTACGGATGGCGCGCGCGTTCATCGGCCCCTGCTGGCCGAGCATCAGATAGACCTTGAGCGGCTCGTACACCTTCATCGCGTCGCCGCCGTCGGCGCGCAGCACCTGCTCGAGGCGCAGAAGCAGGCGCGGCAGCATCACCCGCCGCAGCCCCTCGCGATAGGTCGCGTCCGCCTGGCCGCTGAGCCCGGACTGGAACAGCCCGAACCGCATGGTGAGCGGAGGCCCGCCCTCCTGCCGGTCGGCATAGCCCTGCGGAAGCGCGCGGAGCGCGTCGAGCGCGGGCAGCGTTGCGCGCAGGTCGGCATCCCCCTCCCGTACCTGCTTCAGGTCGACACCGCTTTCTCGCAGCTGCGCGGCGGCGGCATTGGTCTTCGCCAGCAGATCGGCCTGAAAGCTGCGATTGCGCGCGTAGCTGACGCTCCACAGCCCGACGGTGAACAGCGCCACCGCCGCCACCGCCGCAAAGGCACCGACCAGTTGCGATCGTCGCCGCGCGCGGGCGCGCGGATCGGCAGTCACCAGTCCCGCCTCGGCGAACATCACCTCGGTGAGCAGCCGGTTGAGGAAGTAGGCGCGTCCGGATCCGCCAGCCCCCGCCGCCTGGGCCGGGCGGTCGTACACGTCCGCCATGCCGGCCAGGATGCGATCGAGCGGCGCGCCCTGCTGAACACCGCTGGTGAAGTAGAATCCTCGAAGCTGCCCGGTCGGCTCGTCTCCGGCTGCGAAGGCTCCCTCCAGGAAGCGCATGACCCGCGCGCGCAGCGATTGCAGCTGCGAGGGGAAGCCGAGCAGCAGCGCGCGGCGGGCGCTATCCACCTCCTCCAGCAACCGCTTCGCCTGGCGGTCGGCGATCGCCTGCGCCATCGCGTCAAAATCGTGCGCCAGCGTCTCCACCGCCGGCCGCTCGGCCTTGAAGTCCAGAGTCGCGCCCAGCACCGATCGCCGGCCCTCGATGTCGAGATCGTCGAAATATTCGACAAACCCGGCTAACAGGTCCGCCTTGGTCAGCAGCACATAGACCGGCGCCGACACCTCCAGCGTTCGCCGCAGTTCCACCAGCCGCCGCCGGACCGCACGGGCATGCGCGTCGATCGCGGCGCAGTCGCTGGCGACCAGCTCGTCCACGCCGATCGCGACAATGACGCCGTTCACCGGCTGGAGCGGCCGATGCCGGCGCAGCAGGCCGAGAAAGGCGGTCCAGCCCCTGGAATCCACCTCGTAGTTCGAGTCCTGCGTCGTGTATCGACCCGCGGTGTCGACCATCACCGCTTCGTCCGCGAACCAGAAATCGAGGTTGCGGGTGCCACCGATCCCCTTCACCGCGCTGTTGGAAAAGGGAAAGCGCAGGCCGGAGTTGAGCAGCGCGGTGGTCTTGCCGGCGCCAGGCGGGCCGATGATCACGTACCACGGCTTGGCGTAGAGATAGTCGCGCCGCTTGCCCGACGCGTCCTTCAGCTTGCCCAGCGCGTCGCGCATCCGCGCCGCCAGCGCCGCCCCCTCCTCTCCCGCCGCATCGGGCCCGCTCAGCTCCGCCGCCAGCGCCGCCGCCGCCCTGCGCGCCTTCCAGCGCCGGCCGAACGCAAGCAAGCCCCACGCCGCGGCAACCAGCAGCACGCAGGTGAGGCGCACCCACATTGGCCGGAACGCCGCGACGAACAGCGGCAGCCCGACCGCGAGCACCAGCGCCACCAGCACGGCGCAGGCGATCGTGACGACCCACCAGTTCTTCAGGAGCTTCATTGCCCCGCCTCCGCTGCGAACCGTCGCGGCACGATCACCTCGACGCGGCGGTTCTCGGCCTTGCCCGCCGCCGTGTCGTTGGAGGCGATCGGCACGGTGTCGCCCATGCCCTTGGCGGTGACGCGCGACGGATCGGATAGAGTGGCTCGGATCACTGCCGCCACCACGTCCGCTCGCGCCTGGCTGAGCGCCAGATTGTCGGGAAAGGTCAACGTGTTCGACAGCCGGTCGCTGTCGGCATGGCCCTCGATCGTCACCGGGCCGGCCTCCCCCTCGACCGCCGCGCCGATCCGGCGGAACAGCGCCTCCCGGCCCGGCTCCAGCGCGTCGGAGCCGGACTGGAATAGTTGCCCGACCACCGTGCGCACCCGCACCGTCTGCGCATCCTCCTTCACCGTCACCAGCTTCTGCGCGATCTCCGGCGCGAGGAACTGGCGCAGGCGCGTCGCCTGCTGGCCCTCGGTCGCGGGCAGCGGTGCGGCGGCGCGCGACAGGGTCAGCCGCTCGTCGGGCATTGCCCCGGCGAGCGCCTTGGCCGGCGCGTCGCCACTGGTCATCAGCATCAAGCGCAGCACGATGTAGATCAACAGCAACACCGCCGCCGCGCCCGCCGCAGCGAGCGCGATCAGGCTCCAGAAGCCGAGACGGCCGACCGGCGCGGTCTCGCCCTTCCACTGCGGCGACAGCTCGGTGGCGGAGATCGCGCGGACGTGCGCCAGCGCGCCATGCAGCCGCGCCATCACCTCCTGCAGGCGGCGCCGCCCGTCCGGCATCACCCGGAAGCGGCCTTCGAATCCCGCCGCGAGGCAGGCGTGATACAGCTCGATCAGGTCGCCATTACCCGCCGGATCGCGCAGCATGTCGTCGACCAGCTGCCAGAAACGGTCGCCGCCGATATTCTCCTGGAAGGTCTGCACCACCATCGATCGCCGCGCCCATTCGGCGCCGTCGGCGCCAACGCCCGGCAGGTTCTGCGCGATGTCGTCCACCGTGGCGCACACGGCGTAGCGCGCACGCTGGCGCGTCTCCTCGGGACAATGCGGCGAGATCGCGCGGTCAAAGGCCGCGATCAGCCGCGTCGCCTCGCGATGGAATTGCGGCGTTGCCAGCCGCACGCGCCCGCTGCGCACGCCGGCGGCCAGCGCCAGCACCGGCGCCGCCTCGGCCAGCAGCACGTTGCGAACGCGGCGCGGCGTTGCCGGCTGCGGCACGTCGTCCTCCGCAAGCCGGGATGGCGCGAGGCCTGCGGGCGCAGGCGACGGCGCATAGGCGGGCGGTGGCGGTGGCGGTGGAGGCGGCAAGCCGCCCCAGTCCACCGCCGGCGGCGCGGCGGGCGGCGGCGCACCCTGCGCCTGGCGCAGCCCCTGGAGGGGCGACGGCCGGAACACCGTCTTGTTGCCGTTGCCGTTGCCGCCCGCGCTCATCGGTTCGCCCTCTTCACGCACCAGAGTTCCAGCTTGAGCTGCGGCCACTCGCCGGCGACATGCAGGCCCAGCGCCGGCGCGCTGGCGAAGTCGCGCCAGTCGGCCGCGCCGCGATCCAGCTCGAAATAGACATAGCCGGGCAGCACGCGCAGCTGCGGCGGCGGGGTCGGGGTGTGGCGCAGCGGCACGCCGGGCAGCGCCGAATCGACGATCTGCCGCATCTTGGTGATCGCGCCGATCTTGGCGATGGCGGGGAAACGCGCGCGGATCTCGTCCACCGGCGCCGCGGCGGCGACCGCCAGATAGAAATATCCGCTTACGTACAGATGGTGATCGACGATCTTCGATACGTAAGCCCCCGGCCCCGCATTCTCGAGCGGCATCTGCACCGCCGACCGGTCGAACACCGCCGCCAGCATCGATTGGAGCAGGTCCAGCACCGGCTCGAAACAGACCTGCGGATTCTCGTGGTCGTAGCGCGGTAGCGGCGGCGGCTTGCGCTCGGGCCGCACCAGCGTGGCGAGTTCGCCTGCCATCGCCACGAAGCTCTCGAACAACCGCTCAGGATGCACGGTCGGCAGTCCCTCGACATGGCGCAGCACCTGCACCCAGCGGTTGAGCGCCTGGAGCAGCAGGAAGCTGACGAAGGTCTCCGCCCCTCCCTCGGTGGCCTCCACTGCACGCAAGGCGAGTTCGTCCGCGCGCTGCTCGGCGCGCCCGAGGATGTCGGTGACCGCGCCGTCCAGCCGGCGCGCAGCGGCGATGTCCAGGGTCGGCGGGATGAACCGGTCGTCGAACATCAGCCGCTTGTTCTGCACCTCGCGCACCCGCGCGACGCCCAGGGTGACGCGGCCATAGGTCTGGTCGCGAGTGACGCCATAGCGCAGGTTGGGCGTGCCGAAGTCGACCGGCTCGGTCACGCGCTCGTCCGAGAAGACGTCCGGCACTTCGGCTTCCGCGACCAGGAAACGCGCATCCAGCGCATGCGCCTCCGCATCCCGGAACTCCACAGCGCCCGTCTGGCGCGCCGGCAGCGTCAGCAAGACGATTGCATCGCGCGCGTCCTCCGGCATGTCGAGCGGCTCGGGCGGTGGCATGTCATCAGGGATCGCGAACGGCGTGCCGTCCGGCATCACGCCCCGCGCGCGCACCACGGCGAACTTGCCCAGGGTGGCGAGGTCCTCGTCCACCACCAGTTCGGTGAACCCCCAGGGCCACGGCCGCACGCTGTCCACCCGCGCGCGCAGCTGCGCGTCGAGGAAGCGGTCCTGCGCCTGGAAATGCTGCGGGCGCAGGAACATGCCCTCGCGCCACGCCACCCGGTTCGATCCCGTCATCGCCGCCCTCCCGTGGCGTTCCGTGTGCCGCGGTTGCGCCCTGCGGCGATCGCGCCGATACGGGCATGGCGCAGGGGGGCTTGCCGATGGACCGCAAGGACGAAACGTCGTTCGATCCCAGGACCTGGGGCGGCGACGTCCCTGCCCGATCGCACCAGGACGCGACCTCCTTCGATCCACGCGGCTGGGCGCCTAAGGGCGAGACCGCTTCGCCGCCGCGATCGCGCAGACGCCTGCTCGTTCCGCTGCTCTCCGGCGTGGCGATCGTCACCGCACTCGGCGTCGTCGCCCTCACCATGCGACCAGCCGCTCCGGCCGGGCCTGCGCCGATCGCCAGCGGCAGCGCGGACGCTCCGGCGGTACCACCGAGCCGCCGCACCCTGATGCTTGACGCCCCAAGCGGAATCGAACCCGCCCTGCTCGCCGCCGGCGTCGATCGGGAAAGCGCCGGCGATGCCGCCCGCCGCGCGCTCGCCGCAATCGGCCCAGCGCGCGGCGAGATTCGTCTCGAACTCGATCTGAGGGAACAGGGCGCGCGCGCCACCCTGCTGGCGATGCAGGCGACACGCGCGGACGGCGCCGGTCTCGCGCTCACCCGCCGGGTCGACGGACGCCTCGCCGCGCAGCCGCTTTCCGCCAACCTTTCCACCCGCGTCCGCGCCGTACGGGGCGAGATGGACGACGACAGCTTCTACACCTCCGCAGTCACCGCCGGGGTCACCGACAGCCTGATCAGCGAGTTCGCCAACGCCTTCAGCTTCGATTTCAATTTCGCCACCGACGTGAAGCCGGGCGACATCTTCGAGGCGGCGTTTGCCCAAGGGTATAATCCCTCGGGCGAGCCGGTCGGCGTACCGCGCCTTCTCTACGTGTCGCTCAGCACCGCGGCGAAGTCGCGGGCGCTCTACCGGTTCCAGCCCCCCGGCGGAGAAGCCGGATGGTACGACGGAAACGGCAGATCCACGGTGCGCGCGCTGATGATGACCCCGGTGGATGGCGCGCGGATCAGTTCCAAGTTCGGGCCGCGCTTTCATCCCGTGCTGCACTTCATGAAGCTGCATCGCGGCACCGACTTCGCCGCGCCGACCGGCACCCCGATCTTTGCCTCGGGCGACGCCACCGTCTCGTTCGCGGCGATGAAGGGCGCCAATGGCAACCTGACCATCCTGCGCCACGACAATGGCTGGCTGACCTACTACCTGCACCAGAGCATGTTCATGCCCGGCATCGCGCCGGGCGCGCGCGTCCGCCAGGGCCAGAAGATCGGCGAGATCGGCACCACCGGTCGCTCCACCGGCCCGCATCTCCACTATGAGGTCCACATCGATGGCCAGCCGGTCGATCCGATGACCATCCCTACCGGCGGGACGAGCAAGCCGCTGACCGGCGGCGCCCTCGCCGCCTTCGCGCAAGAGCGCGACCGGATTGATCGGGCGCGCGCGGAGGTCGACTGAGGTCATGCTGCACGTCGCCGGCGCAGCAGAAGCACAGCAGGAACCAGCAAGGCGAGGAGCACAAGGGTCATCACCAGGCTGGCGTTGAGCCCTTCGTCACCGCCGACCAGATCGAAGTTCATCGCCGCACCGAAGCCGCCAACACCGGGATTTGGATCGAGCCCAAGGAGCAGTTGCTCCGCGCCATTCCAGCTACCGTGCGCCGCAACCGCACCCGCCAGGCCACGGCCCAGCAGCGCGATCATCCCGAACAGCAATCCGCCGAGGAACAGGTTCACGAACGATAGCGGTGCGCGCGCGCCACCCACCGCGTGCAGCATGGTGAAGGCGAGCGAAGCGGCTGCCACCCCCGACGCCGCGCCCCAGCCACGCACCGCCACTGGCTGCAGCCAGCCGCGGAAGTAAACCTCCTCCGCGCCCGCCTGCACCAGCACCACAGCCGCACCCCAAAGCAGCACACCGCCCGCCGAGGCTGTCCCCGTACCGACCTGCAACGTGCCGAGGGCGGCTGCGACCGCTGCGGCCAGCAGCACGCCCGATACGCCGACGAGCGTGCCCGCAGCGACCATCGCCAATGGCCGCGTGCCGAGCGTGAAGGCGTTGACCGCGAAAAGCCCGCCCCCCAGCGCGCCTGCTGCAAGCAGGCAACCGAACACCGCCGCGTTGAAGAGGGTTTCGGCGGTGGCTGCGCTGGAGCTGGCGGGGATCAGCCGCTCCGCCACCGCCGGCATCACCAGCACGACCGCCGCAGCCACCGCGGTTCCGGCGACCAGCGCAACGGCGGCGGAGGCGCTCGGCGTCACGCCGCTTTCCCCGCGGGCTGATCGCCATCGTACAGCTGTCCACCGCGTAGCCGCAGGCTGTGCTCCGCGCCGTCCGCACCCTCGACCACGAACTGGCGGATGCCCTCGAACCAGGGTCGCCGTTCATCCTCGCCCGCGCCGAACATGTACGCCAAGAACACGCGCGGATCGTAGAAACGGAACTGCGCCACCGTGCCGTCGGGCAGGCTCGCCTGGAGGAAGCGCCGGAAATGCCGGCGCAGCGATTCCGGTCCGCCCTCCGCCTCGCACATCACGCCCCAGTTGCGACCCCGCCCATGCGCCTGCCAGATCCGCACCAGAGGCTCGCGGGGATCGATCCGCACCAGCCAGGGTGCAGCCGCAGCGAAGCGGGGGCTGAGCCGGCCGGAGAACAGGCAGCAGCGCGCCTCGCATTGCGCGATCAGGCCGTGGAGCCGCGCATCCTGCGCCGCATCGATCAGTGCGTACCAATCGGTCGCCGTCACGTCAGGCACCGTTCGACGAAGGGCACGCCTGAGAGCGCCGCAGCTTTCAGAACCTCGGCCTGCTTGTCCTGCGCGATCTGCGCGGCGGCCGTGGACAGCATGCCCGCAAGGCCCGCCTTCGGGCCGCCGATGCCCACCGTCACCGGGCCGCCACCGCCGCCCCCGCTGCTTGCACCATTGTCGCCGATCAGCACGGTGGGCAGACCGACCACGATGGTGCCACCATGCACCGTCAGGTCGCCGATCCGTGCCGCCGGCATGCCGGAGACGATCACGGTGAAGGCGCCCATTGCGATCATGTCGGGCGGACCGACGCAGGTGCACAGATCGGTGATCCGCGCCTGGGGAATGCTGCCGGTCAGCACCGTGACCGCGCAGGGCGGCAGCACCGGACCGCCGACATGCGGCACCACGCCCGTCACCATCGGGCAGACGTGCATGTCGCCGACGCGCGCCGCGGGCATGCCCATCGCGTCAGCCCCGCCCGCTCATCGCGCCGCAACCCGGACGGGGCCAGACAGCAGCGGCTTGGTGGTGTCGCCGACAATAAAATACGGCGCCCAGAAAAAGGGGTGTGAGTAGCGCGGCTGCGTCATCAGCGCGCGCTGGCCTGCTTGCAGCGCGCCCCCAATCGTGCCCTGCCGCGCGGTGGAATAGAAGGTGCGGATGAACTGCTGCGCATCCTCCTCGGCGGAGGCCTGCCAATAGGTCGCCAGCACCGCCCGCGCCTGCGCCGCCAGGAACGCACGAACCAATCCTTCCAGGGTCGCGCCCGCCTCCTCCTGCCCCGCACTGCGCGCGAGTGCCTCGTCACGCACGCCGCTGGCGGTATCGCAGGCGGAGAGCACCACGAGGTTCGCGTCCAGAGTCAGTTGCGCGATCTCGGAAAAGCTGAGCAGCCCGTCGGACTGTTCGCCACCGAAGGAGGTGACCAGCGCGGGCGGCGACTTGGGGCAGCCCCATTGACCCTCGGTGAGCCCGTGGGTGGCGAAATGCAGCACCTGATAGTCGCCCAGGTCGGTGCGCGCCTCGATTGCGGTGTCGCTGAACGCAGCATCCGTCATCATCGGGGCGCCCGGATCGCCGAGCGCGTCGGCGGCGATGACCAGCTCGCGCCTGTCGATCGGCGCGAAGTTGCGTGATTCGGCAGCAAGCTGCGCGAAGGGCACCTGGCAGCCGAAGCCGACGCTGACCGGCCGGTTGGTGTCGGCGCTCGACGCCGGCGGGCTGTGCTCGCCCAATCCCAGGAACGCCTTGCCCGCGGCGGACTGGCCGGCGGCACGCGCGACCAGGAACGAGCGTGGCGACAAGGCGGTGGAAATCGGCAGGCGCGCGGCGAGGAATGCGGTTTGCGAGAAGTCGAACGGATCGGCCGCCTTCGCGCGCTTTTCGGTCACCAGCACGCCGATCGGCAGCGTCGCCAGCGGGCCCGCCGGATCCACGATCAGCGCCTTGGACGCGAGCATCGCTTCCGCCGCCGGCCCGGCCAGGATGCGGAACAGCGCAAACGCCTCATCGGCGCGATAGGGCACCAATTTGCCCTCGGTCGCCTGCCGTCCATCGATCGAGTCGCGCACCCGCTCGCCCAGCGTCGCCAGCGCAGCGGTCTCCGCGGGGCCAGTGGTGACGCGATAGACGAACGCCTGCTCGCCGGTCAGCAGCATCCCATAGGTGCGCCGGTTGACCTCGGACAGTTTGAAAAAGGCCTCGCCGGGCTGGAGCGTCGCGCGCAGCTCCGCGATGGTCGCCGGCGTGTCGTCGATCGACTTGTAGCGGCTGTTGCGGCCCAGGTCCGCGTCGATGGCCAGCAGCCGCGATTCATCGGCGCTGCGCTCGGCTTCCAGCGCCGCAACGTCGCTGCCGGGGGTCTGGGGTGCCGCCGCGATCGCATAGCGGAGCCGCGTGATCTCGCGTTGCAGATCGGTCCGCTCACGCAGCTTGGCGGCGATCGCAGGGTCATTGCCCACCACGCCGCGGATCTGGCTGAACTGCCTTGCCACCGCAGGCTCGCCGGTCGCCTGCACCGCACGGAAGTAGCGCTCGAACGTGTCTGGCGTCGGGCTCGCCTTCGCTTCCTCGGCAAGCAGGTCGAGATAGCCGCCAAGCCCGTTCGGCGCGGCGACGCCGCTGACGTTGGCGGTGATCAGCGCTTCCACCGCCGCGGCATATTCGTCGCGCACCGCCGCGATCGGCGCCCCGCTGCGCGCGAACATGCTCGCACGCTCCAGCTGCGTTTCCGCGATCGCCGGCTCGGTGCCGGTTCCCGCCGCGGCGAGCGCGCCGCGCCTCAGATAGTCCAGCGCCCGGTCGAACGCGGCGAGCGCCGCGGACCAGTCTTGCCGCTGTGCCGCCAGTCGCCCAGACTGGCGTTCGATCCGGGCGGCGAGCCACAGCAACGGTGGCTGCTCGATCTTCTCTGCCTGGAGCGAGGCGAACGACCGGCGCGCGCGCTCGATCGCCGCGATCGCACCCGAGACATCGTCGATCGCGAACAGCGCCACGCTGCGAGCCCAATTCGCCTGTGCGTCAAGCACCACCTGCGACAATTCCGTCGTGTCGGGCACCGATACGACGCTCGCCGTCGCGCCCACCTTTGCCGACTGGTTGAGCGCACGCAGCGTAACGAGGTCCAGCAGCGGCTGCCCCGGCGTCACCGTGTTCGAGACGAGCGCATCGAGAGAGCCGAGCGCGGCGCGGAACCGCCGCTGGTTGAGCAGGTCCAGCGCGCGATAGGCTTCGCGCTTGCGCCGCAACAGCGTGGCCTGGCCCGGCGGCAGCGTCTTCAGAATCTGGTCGGCCAGCGCGAAATGCTCGGCGGCGCTGCTTTCGAAGGAGATGTTCGAATCGGCCAGTGCCGCCTCCAGCTGGAGTTCGGCGCGCATCTGCTGCGGGGTCTCCGGATCGAGCCGGCTCAGCGCATCGTTGAGCACGCGCGACGCATCGACCTGAAGGCCGCGCCGGCTATAGCCGATTCCCTGCGCGAGCGCGCCCTGCGGATCGACGAAGGCGGACCGCGCCGCCGCATCGGCCCGTGCGGGGGCTGCCGGCAGGGTGGCGGGATCAAGCGTCGCCTCCAGCACCTTGGCGGCATTGCCGCCGGCCGGCCGCCTGCGCGCGACGATCGCCACCGTCTCTTCCATCGGCCCGAGCAGCGCCGGCGCCGCATCGGCGACCAGCCGGGTCGGGCCGAAGCTCGCGTCGAAGCGCACCACTTCGATACCGAGCGACGCATCCCAGCAGCGCCGCGCCCGTCCCGCCACGCCCGCGATCGTGGCGGGTGCGTCGGCGCCGCAGTCGAGCGCCGCCTCCAGCGGCTTCATCCGCTCGGGCGTGTCCGCCACCAGCCGCACCGCGCCGAGCGGGCGGCTCGCGCTCGCCGAGCGGCAGGTGATGAACAGCGACTGGTCGAACTGGTCGGGCGCCGCCGTATCGGTGTCGACGCGGTTGGCGACACATGCCTCGCCCTGCGTGTTGCGGCCGATCGCCACCACCTTGCGGTCGGGCAGGCGCGCGGTCTGTGCACAGGCTGCGAGCAGGCTCGAACACAGCAGCGTGGTCAGCAGCGGGGCGCGACGGGTGCTCATTTGCGGCTCTCCTTGCGCGGGCAGGTCCTGCCGGTCGGGTCTTCGGGGCAGCCGTCCTCGCCCGCCGCGGCATCGTCGGCCGCGCCGGTGAACAGCGCCTCGTTGTTGCTGCCAATGGCCGGATCGAACGGCAGCTCGCTCTCGCTGGGCACGTCGATCGCGGCGATGCCGGCGAACAGCGCCTCGTTGTTGCTGCCGATCACCGGATCGAAGGCGATCTCGAAATCGGCGGGCACGAAGACGTTCAGGCGGCTGGGATCGAAGATGTTGACCGGCGGGATGCCGATCGGCGTGGTCAGGCAGCCCGCGCCGGTGCCGATGATGCAACCGTTGACGCGCGAGTCCCGGATTACGATCGTGTCCGCTCCGTCGACCTGCGTCGACAGGATCGTTTCACCCACCACCGCCGCTGACTCGTTCGCCGTTCCTGCAATCGTGCCGAACATCGCGAAGGCGTTGCCGCTTCCCGCCCCATCCGAGCGCAGCGTCAGCGACGGCCCCTCGCCGGGGGTCCCGATCACCACGCCGGTGCGCGATCCGGAGACGCCCGCCGCAGTGGTCAGTCGCCCCGTGTTCTGGAACAGCGCATAGGTGCCGTAGCGCACGCTCATCGCCTTGGCGCTGACCAGCACCGGCGCATCGGGATAAGGTTGCCGGGCCGCATAAAGTGCAGACCGCGCGTTGTTGACGAACCGGTCCGCCACCGCTTGGGCATCGGTCAGGCCACCCAGCACGTCCAGGAACCCCTCGCGCTGCCCCGCCGCGATCCTGTCGCCGCGCAGGTGCAGGATATTGCCGTCGAAGTTCAGGCGTCCGCCGCCGCTCGCCGCCCCGCCGGGCGCCGCATCCGCGACGATGGTGATGCTGCCGGCTCGGGATGCCGCATCCTCTGCGGCGCCCCCGATCGCAACGATGCGGCCGTCCGCCGCCGCCGTAACCGCGCCCGTCACCTCGACCGCGCCGGTCGTGGCGATCGTCGTCGTCGCATCCCCCGTCGACGCGCCGAAGGCGATCGCTCCCATCCGTACCGCGCCACTGCCCGCATCGAACACCAGCTCGGGCACATCGATCAGCCCGACCTCCGCATTGGCAAGGTGCAGCCCGCCGGTGGGGCCGTCGCCCAGCGTCACGCCGGCAGCGGCGTTGCTGCGGATGGTCGCGGATGCGGCGGTCACCGTGCCGGCAAGCGCCAGGTCGCCCGCGTCGATTGCCAGTGTCGTTGCCGCCGTGACCGCACCAAGTGCGGCGCTGCGCTCCACGCCGGTGACGATGCGCACGGCGCCATCACTGTTTAGCGGACCGGTAACCTCCACCGCGCCCGCGCCCGCGATCGTCAGGTCGCCGCCCGCGCTGCCGGTGCCCAGCACAATGGCATCCGTGGCGGCGCCACCGATGCCGCTCAGGTCCAGCGCGCCCGTTGTCGCCTCGATCGACTCCGCCACGATCGATCCGGCGCGCACGGTGACCGCTCCGGCGCCCATCACCGTTCCCAGGTCGGCGACACCGCCGCCGCTGCCTGCGCCCGGTGCTGCCACCGACGCGCCGGTCACCACCGTGACGCCGCTCCGCGTGCCGGTCACCTCGGCCAGTGTCGCACCCGGACCGGCATAGACCTCGACGGCGCCGCCGGTCAGCGCCGCAGCGGTCACCACGCCCTGCCGCGCATCGACCAGCACGTCGCCGTCGCGCGCGGTCACTACGCCCATCGTCGCGTCGCCGCCTGCACGCAGCGTCACGTCCTCCCCAGCGACAAGCTGCCGCGTCACCTCCAGTTCGCCTGTGGCGTCTAGCACCGCGCCCACACCGGCATCGCCCTGCCCAATCGAGAGCCGCCCGCCGGTCGCGGTCAGCGCCAGCCTGCCCACCGCGACGGCATTGCCCACCTCCACGCCCGCTGCCGTGATCCGCAGGTCTGCGCCGGCAAGTGCCAGTCCGGCCACGTTCACTGCGCCGTCGGCGTTGAGCAGCACCGCCCCGGCAGCCCGCACGGTGCCCAGCGACATTCCCTCCGCGGCCACCAGGTCGACGTCGCCGCCGTTGGCGACCACGCGCGTGGCAACGATCGAGCCGGCACGCGCGACCGCGTCCACCCGCCCCCCTGCGATCAGCGTTCCGCCCGCGATCGTTCCGCTGTCCACCGCCAGAACTCCGGCCGCATCGACCGCGCCGAGCACGACCTCTCCCGAGCCGGCGGCACGAATGCGGACGTCCTCGCCTGCCTCGACCGTATCAAGGCGGACCAGGCGGTCACCGAGCACTGACACGCCCCCTGCGGCGGTCAGCACGGCCCCCCCGCCTGGAATCGCGCCAGTGACCGCGCCGTTCATCGCGCGTATTCCAAGCGCGCCCTCGCGCGCCGTCACCCGGCCTAGTCCGGCATCGCCGCCGGCACGGACCTGCACGGTTTCGCCGGTCAGGCGCTCCGCCACCAGGATGTCGCCTGCCGCCGTCAGTCGGGCGTCACCGCCGGCACGGCCGTGTTCCAGCGACAGGTCCGCGCCTCTCGCCTCGACCGAGAGGAGGTCCGCGGCGGTGAGGCGGCCCGCCTCGATTCCGCGCCCCGTCAACCGCAGATCGCCGCCACTGCGCGCGGAGCGGACCCGGATCGCGCCACCGGCATCCACCACGATGCCGCGATTCCCGCCGGCGATCAGCCGCATGCCGCCGTCGCCAAGGCCGGTCGCGCCGCCGGCCGCATCAAGGCGGATGCCGCCCGCCGCGCGGATCAGCCCCGCCGCGATCGTCGCGTCGGAGCGGACCGCGACGCTGCCCTCCGCCTGCGCCGAGGCGAGCCTTACCACACCGCCGGCCTCGACCGTGATGCCCCCGCCGACGCCTTCACGGGTCGTTGCAGCGAGAATCGCGCCGCGTCCGGTCGGATAACCGGTCACCTCGCCCGCGGCGCTGAGCGCGACGACGCCTCCTTCGGCCCGGATCGAACCCAGCCGCATGCTGTCCGCCGCAAAGAGCGTAGCATCGCCTCCAGCTGTGAGCGCACCGCTCACGATGAGCTCGCCCGCGGAATCCAGCAGCGCACTGCCGCCCGCGGTGGCGTCGCCGATCGCCAGTCGGCCCTGTGTCGCCGAGAGTGTCAATCGCCCGCCGGTGCTCACCCTATCCACCGCCACTGATGCGCCGCGCACCCACCCGCGGCCGCCTGCGTCCAGCATCGCCAGGTCCACCGCGCCGCCCGCATCGACGCGGATCGTGCCGGTGCCCCCGGCGACCAGCGTCCCGCCGGCGGCATCGACGCCGCGCACCGCGCCACCGCCTGCGTCGATCGTCAGGTCGCCGCCCGCGGTGATCATGCCCAACCGGAGGTCCGCGCCCCCCGTCAGCATCGCACGCGCCGCACTCTCCAGGGTGCCCGAGACGGTCAGGCCTTCTGCGGCGACAAGGACAGCCTCGCCACCCGCGCTGCCGTTCCCCAGCGAAAGCGCGCCGCCGGTGGCGCGCAGGTCGAGCCGGTCGCCTGCGACGGCGGACCCGACGCGCACCCGCGCCCCCGCCACGACCAGATCGCCACCTGCCGCCATCGTGCCGATCCGCGCCACGTCGCTCGCAGCCACGTCGACGCTCCGCCCGGACGTGAGCGCGTCGCGGACCCGCACCTCCCCTGCCGCGGTGATCACGGCTGCGCCGTCTGCGGAAAGGCGGAGCGCGCGCAGAGAGCCGCTCCGCGCCTCCAGCCTCAGGCGACCCGCCGCGTCCACCGAACGCGCGGCAATCGACCCGGCGGTCACCTCCACGCGACCCGAGGTGCCGCTCAGGGTGCCGAGGTCCGCCGCGCCGCCCGCTTCGATGCCGATCCGCGCGCCGGACGCTTGCCGGGCGACCGTCACATCGCCCGTCGCATCGAGCCTCAACGTACCGCCCGCAACGGCGCTCCGGATCGACACTGCGCCCGCCCGCGCTCGCAGATCGAGAGTATCGCCCGCCGTCGCGCTGCCGAGCGTGATCGCATCCGCCCGGACGCGCAGGTCGCCCATCGCGCCGGCGCGCAGCGCGCCGAAGTCGGCGCCCTCGCCGGCCCGCCCCCACAGCGAGCCTTCCGCCGAAACGCGACCGGCCACGTCGATCGCACCTCTGGCGGCCAGCGCCACATTCGCACCGCTCGATGCGCTGCGCAGACGCAGATCACCCCTGCGCGCCCGGAGCGCGATGTCCCCTCCCGCCGTGACACGCCCGAACGTGATGGACCGGGCGTCGACGTCCAGGTCGCCTGTCCCCGCCGCGACCTTTGCCGCGGTTGCGTCACCACCCGCGCGCAGCACCAGGCCGGTCCCCGCCTCGATCGCTCCCGAGACGGTGAGCGCTCCGGCGGCGGCAATGTCTGCAGAACCGCGCGCGGAAGCGGAGCCCAGCGTCACATCCCCCCGCGATGCCGCCACCGCAAGCGCCTCGCCGGCGATCAGCCGGGCGGCGGTCACCCTTCCGCCCGTCATCTGGAGGTCGCCGGTCTGCGCCCGCGCCGTCCCGACCGCCACCCCACGGCCCGCGGTGATCATCAGGTCCTCGCGGGCGGCAAGCAACCCGGTCGCCGTGATCGCCCCCGTGGCAGTGACCTGGCCGGTGGTGCCCGCGATCGCCGATCCGATCGTCGCGTTCCCTCCGGTCGCCTCCAGCACCAGCGCTCGCCCGGCGCGCACGCCGGCGACACTCAGCCGATCGGCACGCACCGTCACGTCGCCCCGTCGCGCTTCCACGTCGCCGAGCGCTGCCTCGCCTCCCGCGTTCGCCGTTACGTCGCGGCCGGCGGCAATCGGCCCGAAGGCGCGCACCGCACCCGCGGCCGAGAACGTTATCGAGGACCGAGCCGAGGCCTCTCCCACGCGCAATGAACCACTGGTCGCCTGCAACGCCAGCGCACGCGCGGAATCGGCCGCGCGCACCGACACCGTCGTGCCCGAAACGGCGACACTCCCCCGATCGGAGGTGATCGTGCCCAGCCTCGCCGCGCCGCCTGCAGCAACGTCGGCGGAGTTACCCACGGCCAGCGTCTGCCTGACCCGGATGTCACCGGTCGCCGTCAGGGCGGCGCGACCTCCGGCGGTGCCGGTTCCAAGCGCGATCCCTCCATCGCGTGCCGTTAGCGCGAGATCGCCTCCCGCGCTGGCGCTCCGGATCGCCACGTCGGTGCCGCTTATCGTCAGCAGTCCGCCCGCCGAGACCACACCAAGGCTGGTAGCACCGCCCCCGTCGACCCGCAGGCCGTTGCCTGCGCTCAGGCCGCGGGCGATGCGCACGTCTCCGATCGCATCGATCCGCACGGCTGTCTCCGCCCTGCCGGAACGCAGCGCGATGCCGCCGGCCGTGGCAGTCAGCGCGAGCCGACCGCCCGTCCTCGCATCGGCCAGTTCGATCGACTGGCCAACGACGCGCAGGTCGCCACCTTCCGCTGCTACGTCAGCCAGTGTCGCCGATCCGCCCGCCAGGATCGACAGGTCGCCGGACGCGGTGATCCGCCCCAGCGCCGCAATGTCACCGGCCGCAGACAGCGCCGCCCGATCACCGGCGGATGCGGCACGGATCGAAAGATCACCGCCCGCAGCGTCCAGGAACAGGCCGCCCCGGGCGCGCACGGTGGCAAGCTCCGCCGCGGCACCGGCGTCGACGGTGAGCCTGCTCCCCGCGGCGACCAGCCCTTCGGCCGTCACGGTGCCGCTGGCCCGCAGATAGGCGGTGGTGCCGGCAATGCCGCGCTCGATCGAGAGGTCGCCCGAATTCGCCTGGAGACGCAGCACCGCCTCCGACTGGACTTTTCCTACGTCGATCGCAGCCGCGGCCACCTTCACGTCGTCGCCGGTCGAACGCAGCCTTTCCGCGGCCACCTCGCCGCCGGCACGGATCGTCACCTGCCCGCCCGCGCTCAGCCCGCGCGCGATGGCGATGTCGCCCGTCGCGCCGAGCCGCGCCACGCCCGCGGCACTGCCCCTGCCAGCTGCGATGCCGCCGTCAACCGCGCTCAGGTTCAGCGCGCCGCCCGCGCGCGCCACGCCCAGCGTGATCGCGTCCGCGCGGATGCGCACATTGGCCGTTTCGGACGCCGCAACGCCCACAGAGGTCGTGCCGTTCGACAGCAGTGTCAGCGCTCCCTGGGCCCGCAGCGCGCCGTCCACCACAATGTCCTGCCCCGCTGCCAGCCGCATGCCTTCGCCGGCGACCGCCCGGTCGAGCATGATGCCGCCCTCTGCCGCGATCAGCGAGATCGCGCCGCCGGCGAGACGCCGGCCCTCGATCGAACCGTCCGCGGATATGATGGTGAGGTCACTCGATGCGCTCGCCCGACCGATCTGGACCAGCCCGGCCGCGCGGATGCCCAGCGCGTCGCCGGTGCCATCATCGCGCCGTCCGGCGTTCAGGATCGCCCCGCGTTCCGGCTCGGCGCCGGTGACCTCCCCGTTGCGCGCGGAGATGAAGATCCCGCCATCGGCCGTCTGCACCCGCGCGACCCTGGCGTTCGCGCCAGCGGTCAGCCTTGCCGCTCCGCCCGTGCGCAGCTGCGTCGCGATGGTGAGGTCGCCTGCCGCGCGAAGGTCCGCAACGCCGCCGGCCACGCCGTTGCCCAGCGCAAGCGCGCCCTCGCGCGCCCGCATCGTCAGCGATCCGCCCGTTCTCACGTTCGCCACGTCGAGACCCGCACCCGCTATGCGGACGTTCCCGTCCGCGATCGCGGGACCGACGAAATCCGCGTCGCCGAGCAACGTCGCGGAGAGATCGCCGCGAGCGGAAACCAGCCCCTGGACGTCCGCCGTGCCGCGACCTTCGACGGTGATAGACCCGGCCGAACGCAGCGCGGAGCCGGCGCTGGTCGCAATGTCCACCACGCCGCGCGTGGCATCCGCGTTCGAGCCGCGCCGAAAGTCGACCCCGGGCGCGTCGCTCTGCGCCTCGCCCGCCACGATCACCACGCCGTTGCCGGTCCCAACGGCGCGCACCTTGCCGTCGACTTGCAACAGCGATGCCGTCACCTCGGCCTCGGTCGCCAGCGCAAGATAGACGTTCTGCCCCCCGATCCGGCCGCCGACCACCTGGCTCGCCTGAACTGGCAGTCCGCGCGCGATAGAAATGCCCAACGGACTGCCCGGCCGCAGGTTGAGCGTCACGTCCGCCGCAGACACGAAGGCGACGTCGCCGCCGCCGCCCTCCACCTGGCCGACGGAGTCGATCGCCGGTGCGACCAGCACCACGCCGCGGCGCATGCCGTCCGCGCCCGTCGAGCGCAGCGTTGCACCCTCCGCGACCGAGATCGATCCGCCCAGCCCTTCGCCCTGCGTGAACCGGAACTTCCCGCGCGTGAAGGTGCGATCGCCGATGTCGAGCGTGCTCGCGACGAAGCTGCCCGTCGACACCACCGATCCCGCGCCGAAGACGATGCCGCTGCCGTTGAGCAGGAAGACCGAGATGTTCGGTTGGCTGGTGAGCCGACCGAGGATCGTGGTGGGATTGCCGCTGGTGACGCGGTTCAGCACGCTGAACGCATCGGTGAGATTGGCGACCTCCCCGTTCGTCGAGACGAAGCGGGCGGTGCTGTCCGCGCCGATGTCGAAGCTGCGCCAGTTGATGATCGTGGACGGGCGGTTGCGCAGATCCACCGTCAGCGTCTGCCCGCCCGCGCCGTTCGCCACCGTGTCGAAACGGGTCTGCGGCCGGTTGGAGGTGGGCGCGAGCGGCACGGTGTCGGGTGCCACCTGCGCCGCCATGGGCGCAGCGAGCACGACCAGGCTGGTGCCGAGCGCAGTCTTGAGCGCGAGGGCGGAAAGCCGGCTGCGTCGAAGGTGCGTCATCGTCATCATCCCCATGGCCCCGCCTCAGCGAGGGCGGTCGCCGAACTTCACCGAAAGCGAGACGAGCAGCCGGTCCGACGGCGGCGCGGTGGCGAACGAGAGCGCGCGGTCAATCGGATGGGCGTAGGTGATCTCGAGCGCGAGGTGCTGCGGCAGCGTCAGCCGGAAACCGCCGCCCAGGCTGCGCAGATCACGCGCGGTTTCGGTGGCGTTGCGCTCCAGATTGTCGAGATAGACATAGTCGTAGAAGCCGAACAGCTGTGTCCCGATCCGGTCCGAGAACGGCAGGTTGAACAGCACCTCGCCCGTCAGCCCAACCGCCCGGTCGCCGCTGTTCGAGCCCGGATCGTAGCCGCGGCCGATCGTCAGGTTGCCGAGCGAGAACTCCTCGTAGTTCAGCAGCGAATCGTCGGTCCATTGCGCCAGCACCCGGCCCGAGAAGCCCAGCCAGGGCGTCACGTTGACCAACGCGCGCGAGTCCGCGCGCACCAGAAAGGCGCGCGAGGTGCCGTCGCGCGACTGGAAGGGCAGCCCGCGGTTGTCGGTCGAGC
>NZ_JBELLZ010000025.1:0-36590 GCF_042096255.1 Sphingomonas sp.
CCCGGATTTCGCCGGGGGCGGTCAGCACCGCTGCGCGCATTGCCATTGCTCCTTGTCGATGGAAGAGGTGGCCGCATGCGCGACCAGCCCGGAATGAGCGACACGCTGCGCGAGAACATCGCGCGCCTGTCCGAACGCGCCGCCGCCGAGCGCGCTGCCGCGCCGCTGGCAGACCGGATCGCGATGCGCGTGTCCGACTTCGCCGGATCGATGCGCTTCGTCCTGCTGCACCTGGTGGTCTATGGCGCCTGGTTCGCGGTGAACCTCGGACTCGTGCCGGGGATCAGGCCGTTCGACCCGACCTTCGTGGTGCTGGCGATGGAAGCCTCGGTGGAGGCGATCTTCCTTTCCACCTTCGTGCTGATCACCCAGAACCGCATGGCGCGCGAGGCGGACCGGCGCGCCGACCTCGACCTCCACGTCAACCTGCTCGCCGAGCACGAGCTGACCCGCCTTGCCGGGCTGGTCGAGGCCATCGCCGAGCGGCTGGAGGTGCCGGTGAACCGGGGCGAGCTGGCCGAGATCAAGAAGGACGTCGCACCGGGTGCGGTGCTGGACGCGCTGGACGCGGAGAAGCAGGATTGAGCGGTCGCCCTTGCCTTGATCGCCACCCCGGCGAACGCCGGGGCCCAGTTGCGAGCGGTCCGAGACTGGATCCCGGCGTTCGCCGGGGTGGGCGTCAAGCAAGGTGAGCCCTCGACCGCAAACCCGCCCTCACTCCGCCGTCGCGACGCTGCTGCTCGCCGGCGCGAAGCGGTCGATCATCCACGCGCAGAAATCCGCGAACTGCTGCGGGTCCTTGGCCGGGCTGGTGTGGTGCGGCTCCAGCCCGAGATGCTCGGGGGTGAAGCAGAAGGTGACCATCACCTCGAAATCCGCCAGCGCCTCCATCTGCCGGTCGAACCAGTCGACCGCATTGGGGCGGAAGCTGTCCGCCCAGCTGAGCCCGGTGCGCAGCCGCTTCGTCCCCAGCCGCTTCATCCAAGCCACCGCATCGTCCAGCCGCGGGTCCTGGTAGTGGAACCACTGCATCAGCCCCATCCGGTCGGCGACCTGCGCATAATCCTCCAGCGCCGGCTTGGCCGTGCCGTCCTCGCGGATCAGCCCCATGTAGAAGTGCCGGTAATAGCTCGATCCCTCCGCCTCGCGGTGGCGGGTGGTGGCGCCCCAGCTTTGCGGCAGGTCGTACAACGAATACCAATAAGCGCGCTCGACGCGATCGATCAGCAGCTCGGCGGTGCGGCGCATGCCGAACACCTGCACCTCCTCCGCGCCGAAGCTGCCCACGCCCACCTCGGTCACCCACACCGGCTTGTCGGGCACCACCGCCTCGATCTCGGCGATCTTGGCGGGCCAGTCGTGGATCGACCACAGGTTCCAGTCGAGCGGGAAGCCGTGCACCGCGACGACATCCACTTCGTCGAGCGCGCCATGCGCGCGCATCTGGTTGGTCCAGTGCGCATCGATCGGCGACATGCCGCCCAGCACGCGCTTCACCTTTGGGTTCATCGCATGGATCGCCGCGCCTGCGCGCTTCACCGTATCGGCGAAGATCGACCAGTCGGGATCGAGCGCCGGGTCCCAGTGCGACTTGTTGTTGGGCTCGTTCCAGATCATCGCGGACTCGATCACGCGGGGCAGCTCCTGGAGAGGGGTGGCGCGGGGCGCCGAAGGTAAGAAGCTTGCGCCTTTATGGGCGGTTAGGCTGGAGGTCCAGCGCTGTAATCCACCGTCCCGTCGGGTTGATGCGAACGCCAACTCGCGTTCCGTTCGTGCTGAGCGAAGTCGAAGCACCAGCGCGACGATGCCGCATGCCCTTCGACTTCGCTCAGGGCGAACGGAGGTTGAACGTTGCGGCGCTGTTCAGGGCAACCGGTTGACCTCCACCACCGTGGCGCCGCCCGGCCACAGGTCCAGCGTCGTCACCGACGCCGGCGCCACCTCGAAGCGCAGCAAATTGTCGAGGCTCAGCCCCAGATAATGCGCCACCACCCCGCGGATCACGTCGCAATGGCTGACGCAGGCGACCGGGCCCGTGGCGATGCCTTCGACGAACGCCACCGCCCGCGCCACCGCCGCGGCCATCGTCTCGCCGCCCGGCGGCGCGGCGCTCGCCCGCGCATTGTTCCACCGGTCCCACGCCGGATCGCCGGCGAGGTCCTCGAAGCGCCGCCCGGTCCAGTCGCCGAAGTCGATCTCGTCCAGCGCCTCTGCCGTGGTGACGGCCAGCCCGCAGCGTGCTCCGATCACCGCCGCGGTCTCCTGCGTCCGCCGCCGCGGGCTGGCGTACAGCATCGCCACGCCGCGCGTCGCCAGCGTCTCCGCCGCGGCGGCGGCCTCCTCCCGACCACGCGGCGTCAGCCCACCCTCGGGCCCGTGCCCGGTAAGCCGCTGGCCGACATCGCCGTGGCTGCCGTGCCGGACCAGAAAGACGCGTTTCGCCAAATCGTTACGCCGAGGGAACAAGAAGAAGAAGAAGCTGTTTAGCTTGACGGTGGATAGCCCGTCCGGGCCCGCCGTCAAAGCACTGTGTCGAAAATTCGGGGGGTATGGATGGCCGAGCATGTTCTGATCACCGGTGGCGCCGGATTCATCGGCCGCCGAGTGACGGACGAGCTGTTGAAGCGGGGCAACCGGGTGCGCGTGCTCGATGCGCTGCTGCCCCAGGTCCATGGCGACGCCGGCCGCCCCGCCGACCTGGATGGTGAGGCCGAGCTGATCCACGCCGACATTCGCGACGCCGATGCGGTCGCCCGTGCGCTGGAGGGGATCGACAGCGTCGTCCACCTCGCCGCCGAGGTGGGCGTCGGCCAGTCGATGTACGAGGTGGAGCGCTACACCTCCACCAACGACGTCGGCACCGCGGTGCTGTTCGAGAAGCTTATCGATCACCCGGTCCGCCGCGTCGTCACCGCCTCCTCCATGTCGATCTACGGCGAGGGGCTGTATCGCGACGCCGACGGCAACACCGTCCAGGATGCCGAACGCAAGGCGCTCAGGGACGGGCAGAAGAATTGGGAGCCGGTCGACACGCAGGGCCGCCCGCTTGCGCCGATGCCCACGCCCGAGTGGAAGCAGCCCAATCTCGCCTCCATCTACGCGCTCAACAAATACGTGCAGGAGCGCACCACCCATATCATGGGCGCGCCCTACGGCATCGAGAGCGTGTGCCTGCGCCTGTTCAACGTCTACGGCCCCGGCCAGGCGCTCTCCAACCCGTACACCGGCGTGCTGGCGATCTTCGCCTCGCGCCTGCTCAACGGGCAGCGGCCGATGGTGTTCGAGGATGGCGAGCAGCGGCGGGATTTCGTCCACGTCTCGGACGTGGCGCGCGCCTTCGCGGACTCGCTGGTACTGCCCGAGGCGGTGGGCGGCACGTTCAACGTCGGCTCGGGCCGCGACCGCTCGGTGACCGAGGTGGCGGAGAGCCTGGCGCGCGCGATGCGGGTCAACGACATCGCACCCGAGATCGTCGGCAAGTCGCGCACCGGCGACATCCGTCACTGCTTCTGCGACGGCACGCTGGCCAAGGAACGGCTGGGCTTCGAGGCGCGGCAGGACTTCGAGGAAGGCCTCGCCGAACTCGCCGAATGGGTCGGCCGGCAGACGGCGGTCGACCGCGTCGATACCGCGCGGGCGGAGCTGGAGAAGCGGGGGCTGGTCGCATGAGGCCCGTGCTGGTCACCGGCGGCGCCGGCTTCATTGGCTGCAACCTCGCCGACCGGCTGGTGCGCGAGGGGCATGAGGTCATCGTCTATGATTCGCTCGCCCGACCCGGCGTCGAGCGCAACGTCGACTGGCTGCGCGAGACGCATGGCGACAAGGTCAGCGCGATCACCGCCGACGTCCGCGACATGGCCGAGCTGACCCGCGCCGTCCGCGAGGCCTCCGCCGTATTCCACATGGCGGCGCAGGTGGCGGTCACCACCAGCCTCGACGATCCGCGCAGCGACTTCGAGACCAACGTGCTCGGCGCGGTCAACCTGCTGGAGGCGGCGCGCGGCAATGCCGAGCCGACGCCGGTGATCTTCGCCTCCACCAACAAGGTCTATGGCGACCTCGCCGACCTCGACCTGTCGCCCACCCCCGAAGGCTATCTCCCGGTCGACAAGGGCCCGCGCGACCATGGCGTCGGCGAGACGCAGCCGCTCGACTTCCATACGCCTTATGGCTGCTCCAAGGGCGCGGCGGACCAGTACGTCCTCGACTATGCGCGCAGCTACAATCTGCCCACCGCGGTGATGCGGATGAGCTGCATCTACGGCCGGCGCCAGCGCGGCACCGAGGACCAGGGCTGGGTCGCGCATTTCCTGATCCGCGCGCTCTCCGGCCAGCCGATCACGCTTTACGGCGATGGCCAGCAGGTGCGCGACATCCTCGACGTGCGCGACGCGGTGGCGGCCTATCTCGCGGTGTGGCGCAAGATCGAGCGCGTCTCCGGTCGCGCCTTCAATCTTGGCGGCGGGCCGGACAATGCGGTCAGCCTGCGCACCGTCCTCGCCGAGATCGAGCGGCTGGTCGGCGAACCGCTCGACATCTCCAGCTCCGACTGGCGCCAGGGCGACCAGCGCTATTTCGTCGCGGACACGCGCACGCTCGAGGCGACGCTCGGCTGGCAGCGCACGGTTCGCTGGCGCGACGGCGTCGCCCGGCTGACCGAGGAACTGCGCGACGTCCTCCCCGCCCGCGCCCGGGCCGCTGCATGACGGGTGCGGCGCCGCACCATGTGCTGATGACGGCGGATGCGGTGGGCGGCGTGTGGCAATACGCCTGCGACCTGTCCGCCGCGCTCGTTGCCGAAGGCGTGGCGGTGACGCTGGCGGTGCTCGGGCCCGCGCCGTCGAGCGGCCAGAGTGCGCTCGCTGACGGTCCTAACGTCCGGCTGGTCGAGACCGGGCTGCCGCTCGATTGGCTCGCCAGCGATGAAGTCGAAATCCGCCACGCCGCTGCCGCCATCCGTGACCTCGCGGTGGCGGTCGGCGCCGATCTCGTCCACCTCAACAGCCCGTCGCTCGCCTGCGTGCGCTATCCGATGCCGGTGCTGACGGTCGCGCACGGCTGCGCCGGCACCTGGTGGGACGCGGTGGAGGGCAGCGACCTGCCGCCCGTGCTCGGCTGGCTGGTCCGCCTCAACCGCGAAGGGCTCCACGCCGCCGATGCGGTCGCCGCACCCAGTGCCGCCCATACGCAAGCGCTCGCCCGCCGCTACGGTGTCTTCGCGAACGTGATCCACAACGGCCGCGACCTCCCCGCGCCCGTGACCGACACCACCGCGTCCCATGCCTTCACCGCCGGCCGGCTGTGGGACCGCGCCAAGGGCATCGCCCTGCTCGACCGCGCCGCGCCGCGCACCGCAGTGCCGGTCCACGCCGCCGGTGCGCTCGCCGGCCCCCAGGGGGAGCGGATCGCCCTCGCCCACCTCCACCACCTCGGCACGCTCGCCGCCACGGACATGGCCGCCGCGCTGGCGCAGCGCCCGATCTTCGTTTCGCCCGCGCGGTTCGAGCCCTTCGGCCTGTCGGTACTGGAGGCCGCGGCGGCAGGCTGTCCTTTGGTCCTGTCCGACATCGCCACCTTCCGCGAGTTGTGGGACGGCGCCGCGCTGTTCGTGCCGCATGACGAGGCGGCGCTCGCCGACACGATCGCGGCGCTCGCCGCCGATCCGGAGCGCCGCCGCGCGCGCGGCGACGCCGCAGCCGAGCGGGCGCAGCGTTACACGGTGGCGGCGATGGCGGAAGGCACGCTGGCGCTCTACCGCCGCTTGGCCGCGGTGCCCCACGAGGTGGCGGCATGAGGATCGTCTATCTCACCCACAGCCTCGCCTCCTGCTGGAACCACGGCAACGCGCATTTCCTGCGCGGCGTGCTCTCGGACCTTCAGGCGCGCGGCCACGAGGTCGCGGTGTACGAGCCTGAAGGCGCGTGGAGTCTCCAGAACCTGCTCGCCGACCATGGCGAGGCAGGGCTTTCCGCCTACCGAACCGCGTACCCCGAGCTTGCCTCCTCCACCTACGACCCAGCCGGCGACCTCGCCCCTCTGGTCCAGGGCGCCGACCTCGTCCTCGTCCACGAGTGGAACGACCATCGCATCGTCGCCGAGATCGGCCGCCTCAGGGCGCGCGCAAACTTCCTGCTGCTCTTCCACGACACCCACCACCGCGCCGTCTCCGCCCCGCACGAGATGCAGGCCTACGATCTCCAGCATTATGACGGCGTGCTCGCCTTCGGCGAGACGCTCTCAGAGGTCTATCGCACCTGGGGCTGGCGCAACGTATGGACCTGGCACGAGGCCGCCGACATTCGCCGCTTCCACCCGCCCGCCGAGGAGGGCGAACGCGCCGGACTCGTCTGGATCGGCAATTGGGGCGATGGTGAGCGCACGCAGGAGCTGGAGGATTTCCTCTTCCGCCCCGCGCGCGAGGCGGCGCTGCCGCTCGACATCTACGGCGTCCGCTACCCCGCCGAGGCGCTCGCCACGCTGCAGCGCTACGGCATCGCCTATCACGGCTGGGCGCCCAACGCGCGCGCGCCGGAGATCTTCGCGCGCGCGCTCGCAACCGTCCACGTCCCCCGGCGCTATTACTCCTCGATCCTCCCCGGCATCCCCACGATCCGCGTGTTCGAGGCGCTCGCCTGTGGCCTGCCGCTCGTCTCCGCGCCCTGGGATGATGCCGAACACCTGTTCCGCCCCAATCACGACTTCCTCACGGCGCGCGATGGTAACGAGATGATGCGGCATCTTCGCGAACTGCGATATGACGAGGCGTTGCGGACTTTCCTTCGAGACAACGGCCTGGAAACCATCCGCGCGCGCCACACCTGCGCGCACCGCGTCGACGAGCTGCTCGCCATCGTCGCGGAAGTGCGCCCCGACCTTCAGCAAAGGAATGCTGCGTGAAGATCGCCTTCTACGGCTCCAGCCTCTTGTCCTCCTACTGGAACGGCGCCGCCACCTATTACCGCGGCATCCTCAAGGCGCTCGCCGACCACGGCCACGCGATCACCTTTTACGAACCCGACGCGTTCGACCGGCAGCAGCATCGCGACATCGATCCGCCCGAATGGGTCCGCTCGGTCGTCTATCCTGCCACCGACGAGGGCCTGCGCTCGGTGCTCGCCGAGGCGGGCGACGCCGACGTGGTCGTCAAGGCGAATGGCGTCGGCGTCTACGATCGTGAGCTCCTGGAGGGCATCGTCCGCGAGGCCAACCCGCAATCGCTCAAGATCTTCTGGGACGTCGACGCCGCCGCCACTTTGGACGAAATGCGCGCCGACCCGTCGCACCCGGTCCGCGCCGCCCTCCCCGATCTCGACATGGTCTTCACCTATGGCGGCGGCCCGCCGGTGGTGAACGCGTACAAGGGCTTCGGCGCGCGCGCCTGCGAGCCGGTCTACAACGCGCTCGACCCCTCGACCCACCATCCGGTCGAGCCCGATCCGCGCTTCGCCTGCGACCTCGCCTTTCTCGGCAATCGCCTGCCCGATCGCGAGGCGCGCGTGGAGGAGTTCTTCATCCGCCCCGCCGAGCGCCTCGCCGACCGCCGCTTCCTGATCGGCGGCAACGGCTGGCCCGACCGCGCGATGCCCGCAAACGTCCAGGTCCGCGGCCATGTCTACACCCACGAGCACAATGCCTTCAATTGCACCCCCCGCGCCGTCCTCAACGTCGCACGCGATTCGATGGCGGCGGTGGGCTTCTCCCCCGCCACCCGCGTGTTCGAGGCGGCGGGCGCCGCGGCGTGCCTGATCACCGACGCCTGGGAGGGGATCGAGCTGTTCCTCACCCCCGATGCCGAAGTGCTGGTCGCCCGCGACGGCCAGGACGTCGCCGAGCACGTCCAGTCGCTCACCGAGGAGCGCGCCCGCGCGATCGGCGAGGCGGCACGCGCGCGCATCCTCGCCGAGCACACCTATGATCGCCGCGGCGTCCAGGTCGATGCCATGCTCCGCGATATGGCCAAGGTGCCGGCATGAAGCTCGTCGTCCTCGGCCTGTCGCTCTCCTCCTCCTGGGGCAACGGCCACGCCACCACCTTTCGCGCTTTGCTCTCGTCCTTCGCGCGGCGCGGGCATGAGGTGCTGTTCCTTGAACGCGACGTGCCCTGGTATGCCGCGCACCGCGATCTGCCGAACCCGGACTGGTGCCGGCTGGATCTCTACCCCGACCTGCCCGCGCTCGACGCCTGGGCGGACGAGGTTGCGGCGGCGGACGCGGTGATCGTCGGCTCCTACGTTCCCGACGGGATCGCGGTCGGCCGCTGGGCGCAGCAAACCGCGCGCGGTGTCACCGCCTTCTACGACATCGACACGCCGATCACCCTCGCCGCGCTGGCCAGGGACGATTGCGCCTATCTGTCCCGCGATCTCGTCCCCGGCTACGATGTCTATCTCTCGTTCACCGGCGGCCCGACTTTGCGCCGGATCGAAACCGAGTTCGGCGCCCCTGCAGCGCGCGAGCTCTATTGCTCGGTCGATGCCGCCGCCTATGCGCCGCAGGACGTCCCCAAGAAATGGGACCTGTCCTATCTCGGCACCTATTCCGACGACCGCCAGCCCACGCTCGACAAGCTGCTGATCGAGGTCGCCCGCCGCGCGCCCGAGCGCCGCTTCGTCGTCGCCGGCCCGCAATATCCCGGCGCGATCGACTGGCCCGCGAACGTCGAGCGGATCGAGCACCTGCCCCCCGCCGAGCATGCCGGCTTCTACTCCGCCTCGCGCATGACGTTGAACGTCACCCGCGCGGACATGATCGCCGCCGGCTGGTCGCCGTCGGTCCGCCTGTTCGAGGCGGCGGCCTGCGGCACCGCGATCGTCTCGGACCGCTGGGACGGCCTCGGGAACCTGCTCGCGCCCGATCGCGAGATCGTCCTCGCCGACACCGCCGAAGACGTGCTCGCCGCGCTGGCGCGCGACACCGATGCGCTCGGCCGCGCCGCCCGCGCGCGCATTCTATCGAACCATACCGCCGATCACCGCGCCGCCGAACTGGAGCGGCACATCACCGAACGCGTGACGGCACAAAGAGAGGAGCCTGTCGATGCTTGACCCCCAGTCCAAGGACCAGCTGATCCTGGTCGCCGGCGGCGCGGGCTTCATCGGCGCCAACCTGTGCCTGGAACTGCTCGAACGCGGCGAGACCGTCGTCTGCCTGGACAATCTCCAGACCGCGCGACCCAGCAACCTGCGCGACCTGGAGGGGCACCCCCGCTTCGAGTTCATCCGCGCCGACATCACCGAGCCGCTGCCGGAGACGGTGATGACGCGCGCCGGCCGGTTCAAGCGGATCTACAATCTCGCCTGCGCCGCCTCGCCGCCGCTCTACCAGGCCGATCCCGAGCACACGATGCTCACCTGCGTGGTCGGCACCAACCGGCTGCTGCGCCTCGCCGAGCAGGGCGGCGCGCGCTTCCTGCTCACCTCCACCAGCGAGGTCTATGGCGATCCCGAGCATCATCCGCAGCGCGAGGGCTATCGCGGCAACGTCAGCTGCACCGGCCCGCGCGCCTGTTATGACGAGGGCAAGCGCGCCGCCGAGACGCTGGCGTTCGATTACCTGCGCACCGGCCGCGCCGACGTGCGCGTCGCGCGCATCTTCAACACCTATGGTCCGCGCATGGACCCCGACGACGGGCGCGTCGTCTCCAACCTGGTCTGCCAGGCGCTCTCCGGCCGCGACATCACCGTCTATGGCGACGGCAGCCAGACGCGCAGCTTCTGCTACGTCACCGACATGGTCGACGGGCTGATCCGGCTGATGGAGAGCGACACCGCGATCGGCATGCCGGTGAACCTGGGCAATCCCAACGAAATGACGGTCAACGAGCTGCTGACGCACGTTGTCGCGCTCACCGGCACCGTGGCCGCGGTCACCAACCTGCCCCTTCCCCAGGACGACCCCCGCCGCCGCCGGCCGGACATCGCGCGCGCCGCCGAGCTGCTCGGCTGGGAACCGCGCGTGCCGCTCAGCGAGGGGCTGGCGGCGACCTGCGCGTGGTTCGGCGACGAACTGGGGGTGGTGTCCAAGGCGGAGCGGCGGGTCGCGGCGCGGGGATAGTCCCTCTCTCTCCGTTCGTGCTGAGCGAAGTCGAAGCACCTTGTCAGACATAGCGCTTGTCCTTCGACTTCGCTCAGGACGAACGGGTGTAGGATGGCGTTGGCGGAACGCCCTCTCCCCGCCCCTCGTTGATTCGCCGAGGAGAGCCCCGATGAACAAAGACATCCGCCCCACCACCGAAACCGATCGCCCCAACATCTCCACCGAGCACCAGCAGGACGGCGACGCCCGCCGCCCCAGCGACGCGCTCGACAAGGGTCAGCCGAACGAGGAGACGATCCCGAGGAAGTCGTCGCTGACGTGAGCAATGGTCGGAGATTACCCGTGCCTGATAAGGCACCACCCCGGCGAACGCCGGGGCCCCGGTGCGAGCGTTCCGTTATTGGACCCGGCGTCCGCCGGGGAGGCACTTTAGCGTGACCGGATGGAGTCTTACCGCTCCCCTCGCGGCTTCCACGTGATCACGCGCCACGCATAGCCCAAGGCGATCGCAACCATCGACGCGGTCGCCACCGGCCCCACATAGCGGTCCAACTCCGCATAGCGCGAACCGAAGAACAGTCCCGCGCCCGCCAGGATGATGTTCCAGATCGCCGATCCCGCGAAGGTGAACAGGAAGAAGCGCCACAAGGCCATCCGCGCCATGCCCGCGGGCAGCGAGATGATCGTGCGAAAGGTCGGCAGGAAGCGGAACACGAAGATCACCCACTGGCCGCGCTTGTGGAAGAATCGCTCCAGCGCCTCCACGTCCTCCCATTCCAGCGTCAGCCAGCGCCCGTTGCGCTCCACGAACGGCCGGAAGCGGGCATAGCCCAGGTGCCGGCCCAGCCAGTACCAGAAGTAATTGCCCGCGGTGGTGCCCGCGGTACCCCACAGCACCAGCGGCCAGAACGCCATGTCGCCGCGCGCCACCGCCATGCCGGCAAGGCCCATGATCACCTCCGACGGGATCGGCGGGACCACATTCTCCAGCGCCATCAGCAGGAAGATGCCGAAATAGCCGCCCCAGGCCATCCACTCGAGGATGAAATCGGTCATGCGGCGTCTTCGATCATGGGCATCCTACACACCGTTCAGCCCCGTTCCGCCAGCCCCCGCTCCTTCAACCGTCTTTCGATCGCGTCCCAGATCAGCCCGGCGACGTCGGTCCCGTCGAACGTCTCGATCGCGACGATGCCGGTCGGCGAGGTGACGTTGATCTCGGTCAGCCACTCGCCGCCGATCACGTCGATGCCGACGAAGATCAGCCCGCGCCGCTTGAGCTCCGGCCCCAGCGCCGCGCAGATCTCGCGCTCGCGCGGCGTCAGCTCGGTCTTTTCCGCCGATCCGCCGACCGCGAGGTTCGACCGGATTTCGCCCGCGCCGGGCAGCCGGTTGATCGCGCCTGCCACCGCGCCGTCGACCAGCACGATCCTTTTGTCGCCCTTGGCCACGTCCGGCAGGAACGCCTGCACCATGTGCGGCTCGCGCCAAGTCTGGTTGAACACCTCCATCAGCGCGGACAGGTTCTCGCCCCCCTCGCCGATGCGGAAGATCGCTTTGCCGCCGTTGCCGTGCAGCGGCTTCACCACGATCGCGCCATGCTGCTTCAGGAACGCACGCGCCTCGTCCAGCGAGCGGGTGACCAAGGTCGGCGGCATGAACCGCGCGTAATCGAGCACGAACACCTTCTCGGGCGCGTTGCGCACGCTGACCGGGTCGTTGACCACCAGCGTCTTGTCGCTGATCCGCTCCAGCAGATGCGTGGCGGTGATATAGCCGAGGTCGAACGGCGGGTCCTGGCGCATCAGCACCACGTCCGCCTCCGCACCCAGGTCCAGCGACACCGGCTCTCCGAACGCAAAGTGATCCCCCGCCACCCGCTGCACCGTCACCGGATGCGCGCGCGTCCACAATCGTCCGTCGGACCAGTTCAAGTCCTCCGCCGCATAATGGAACAGCCGGTGCCCGCGTGCCTGCCCGGCCAGCATCAGCGCGAAGGTGGAATCGCCGGCGATGTTGATGGCGGCGAGCGGGTCCATCTGGACGGCGACGGAAAGGGACAAGGCGGGCAACTCCGTTCGGGATGGTGCCGCCTAGATAGGAACGCAGGCCGGCGGGCAAGCCATCAAGCCTCTTGCGGCACGCGTATTAGCAGCGTAGGGCACCTTTCGACTACGTTTGTAGTTGGAGGGGACGATGCGGGGGCTGACCGGGGGAATGATGCTGGTGCTGGCGGCACCTGCGGCGGCGCAGACCTTGCCCGATCCGACCACGCCCGCGCCTGGCACGCCGCCGCCACCGCAGCCCGCTGGCGCGCCCGACCGGGTCACCGGCCGGCGCACCTATGACGCCGAGTATTTCAAGCAATTCGCCCCCAATACCGCGCTCCAGATCGTCGAGCGGGTGCCCGGCTTCTCGATCGAGCAGGTCGACGAGACCGTGCGCGGTTTCGGCCAGTCGGCGGGCAATGTGGTGATCAACGGCCAGCGCCCCTCGTCCAAGAGCGACACGGTGGAAACCATCCTCGCCCGCATCCCCGCCAGCCGCGTGCTGCGCGTCGAGGTCGGCACCGGCGACCTGTTCGCGGCGGAATATACCGGCAAGTCGCAGGTGCTGAACCTCGTCCTCACCACCGATGCGGGCACCTCCACCACGCTGGAGGGCAGCGTCTTGCGCGACTTCACCGGCAAGCTGTTTCCCGAGGGCAGCATCTCCGCACTGGTCCGCCGCGGCCCTTCGACCTTCAACGCCGCGCTGACGATCGACAATGAGTCGACGAGCGAGGAGGGATTCGATCGGGTTACCACCCTGCCCGGCAGGGTCGAGACCGAATATCGCGACAAGTTCAACCGCATCGCCGATCCCAATGCCGCACTGTCTGCCGCCTGGGAATATAACGGCGGCACCAACCGCACCGCGCACCTCAACCTGCGCGCCTTTCGCGACCGGTTCGCGCTGACCCAGACCAACCACGTCACCCGCCCCGATGCGCCGCCGCGCGACGACTATCTCACCCAGCGCTACGACACCGATCAGGTCGAGCTGGGCGGCGACGTCACCCGCCCGCTCGCCGGCGGCGGCCTGAAGCTGATCGGCCTCGCCACCCGCCGCTTCCGCGACAATCGCGACGTGTCGCTGATCGGCACCGCTGGCGAGGGCTTCACCCAGCGGCTGGAGGACACGCTTGAGGAGACGCTCGCCCGCCTCGTCTGGAACCGCGGCGGCTGGAACGGCTGGAACGTCGAGGCCGGGGTCGAAGGGGTGATCAACCGCCTCGACAGCCGCAACCAGCTGTTCGACCTGATCCCCGGCCGCGGCGCGGTGCAGATCGACCTGCCGGTCGACCAGGCGGTGGTGAAGGAGATCCGCGGCGAGGCGTTCCTCAACGCCGGCCGCGCGCTCTCCCCCAACCTCCGGCTCGACGGCAGCCTCACCTTCGAGATGTCGCGCATCACCGTCACCGGCGATGCCGAGGCGGAGCGCACGCTCAAATTCCTCAAGCCCAAATTGGTCGTCGACTGGCGGCCGGGCGCGGACTGGCACGCGCAGCTCTCGCTCCAGCGCACCGTGGCGCAGCTCCAGTTCGAGGATTTCATCGGCAGCGCCGAGCTCGCCAGCGACCGCGTCAACAGCGGCACCGCCAACCTCCTGCCCCAGCGCGCCTGGGAAGCGCTCGCCACGATCGAGCGCCCGATCCTCGGCCAGGGCCTCGCCCGCGTCGAGCTCGGCTACACGCTCACGCAGAAGGTGCAGGACCGCGTGCCGACCCCCGAAGGGTTTGACGCGCCCGGCAACCTCGGCACCGGCCGCACCCTGATCGCGCGCGGGCGGGTGGAGGCGCCGCTGTCGCGCGTCGGCTTCAAGGGCGGGCGGCTGATCCTCTACGGCTCCTATGTCGGCACCTCGGTGGAGGACCCGTACACGCGCCGCGACCGCCCCTTCTCGGGCAATAGCGCCTTCCTGGGAGAGGCGACGCTGCGGCAGGATCTGACGCATTTCGCCTGGGGCTTCACCGTGGAAGGCTCCACTCCCTCCACCTTCTACCGCCTCAACGAGACCGACCGGAACTTCGGCGGGTTCCCCTATCTGACGGCGTTCGTCGAATGGAGGCCCGCGCCCGCGACCACCGTGACCTTCACGCTGGAGAACATCGCCAGCACCGCGGGCACCCGCGAACGCCTGTTCTATCAGCCGGACCGCCGCACGCCTGAGCCGTACTTGCGCGAATATCGCTGGCGGACGCGGCATCTCCTTCCCTCGATCACCTTCAAGAAGACGTTCGGGTAGGGCTTACGGCATCCACGCATTCTCGATGTGCCGCGGCCGTTCCCCCGGCGCCATCAAGATCACGTCGATCCGAACGTCCTCCCCGCCCGCGGCATAGACCGGCACCAGCAGCTCCGCCGCCGCCGCCACCCGCGCCAGCCGGCGCGCATCGATCGCATAGTCCAGTTCCGCCGCCGTGCGCCGCGCCTTGACCTCGACGAACGCGACCAGCTTGCCGCGCTTCGCCACCAGGTCGATCTCGCCCGCTTTGGTCTTCACCCGCCGGTCGAGGATGCGCCAGCCCTTGAGCCGCAGCCACCACGCCGCCAGCCGCTCGCCGCGGCGGCCCGCGGCTTCGGCGGCACGGCGGGCGGGATCGGCAGAAGCGCGGACGCGGGGCATGGCGGCAGCGTGCGCCAGCAGACCTGGCGCGACAAGGCCCCGCTTGCAAGTGCATCTGTACCACTCTACGTTACATGTAACGAAATGGAGACGGCGATGCCGGCGACGACATCCGAACGGGTCCGCAGGCGGCGTGACGCGCTTCGCGCGGCTGGCCTGCGCCCGATCCAGATCTGGGTTCCCGATGCCCGGCAGCCTGGCTTCGCGGCCGAATGCGAACGTCAGGCCAGGCTGGCTGCTGCATCGGACGCGGCCGATCACGACCTTGGGCGCTTCATGGACGCAGCCCTGCTCGATCTCGCAACCGACATCGACGCGTGAGGCGGGGCGACCTCGTCACGGTGGCGATGGCCGGAGACTTCGGCAAACCGCGTCCCGCCCTTGTGATCCAGTCCGACCGATTTGAAGAGACCGGCACGGTCATGGTCCTGCTGGTGACCGGCACGCTCGTGGACGCGCCCCTGATCCGTCTCACCCTCGATCCCTCGCCACACAATGGCCTGAACAAGCGGTCGCAGATCATGGTGGACAAGGCCATGACGGTACGCCGCGAGAAGATCGGCGGCGCCCTCGGCCGGATTGAGCCCGAGGAGATGCTCGGCGTCAGCCGGGCGCTCGCGATGTTCCTCGGGATCGCCTGACCTTCACCCCTTCATCTCCAGCGCCCGCGCGTAGAGCGCGCGCCGGTCGAGCCCCAGCCTTTTGGCCACCTCCGCCGCCGCCTTGGAGGCCGGCAGCCGCGTCAGCGCCTCGGCGAGCGCCGCATCGGCGTCGTCCGCGCTCGCTGGCTCCGGCGCGCCGGGCGGCGCCACCACCACCACGATCTCGCCCTTCGGCCCGCCCTCGGCATAACGCGCCGCCAGCGCCGAGAGCGTGCCGGTCACCGCCTCCTCGAACTTCTTGGTGATCTCGCGCGTCACCGCCGCCTCGCGGTCGCCCAGCCCCTCGGCGAGCGCGAGGAGGCACGCCGCCAGCCGCGGCCCGCTCTCGTAGAACACCAGGGTGGCACGCACCCCCGCCAGTTCCGCGATCTCCGCCGCCCGCGCCCCCGCCTTGCTCGGCAGGAAGCCCGCGAACAGGAAACGGTCGGTCGGCAGCCCGGCGAGCGTCAGCGCCGCCACCGCCGCGCACGGACCGGGGATGGTGGTCACCGCATGCCCCGCCGCCCGCGCGTCGCGCACCAGTTTGAAGCCGGGATCGGAGATCAGCGGCGTTCCCGCGTCGGAGACCAGGGCGATCGCCTCCGCCCCCATCCGCGCGATCAGCCCGGGGCGGACCTGATCGGCATTATGGTCGTGATAGGCGAGCATCGGTCGCTTGGTGCCGATATGCCGCAGCAGCGTCGCGGTGACCCGCGTGTCCTCCGCCGCGATCGCATCGGCGCGCGCCAGCACGTCGGCAGCGCGCGGAGACAGGTCACCGAGATTGCCGATCGGCGTCGCGACGATGTACAGGCCGGGGGATAGAGGTTCCACAGGGGTAGTCATGGCAGTGGGTGCAACCGGTCCGCAACGGCATGCCGGCCTCAAAGGGTTGATTCGCATGGGCGCGCTTGCCGCCCTCAGCCTGGTCGCCGCCTGCTCCACCGTCGTCCCGCGCGGGACGGTGCCGGCGCCGGTGCAGCGCGAGGCGCCGCCGCCGCCGCCGCGGGTCGACCCCAACCGCTTCACCGGCGTCGCCGACACTCAGCGCAACCGCGTCGCTTTGCTGGTGCCGCTCTCCGGCCCCAATGCGGGCGTCGGCAAGAGCCTCGCCAACGCCACCCAGCTCGCCCAGCTCGACACCAAGGCGGAGCAGGTCCGCATCACCACCTATGACACCGCCCCCGGCGCCGCCGCCGCCGCGCAACGTGCGCTGGCGGACGGCGCGCAGCTGATCCTCGGCCCGCTCCTCTCCGAAGACGTGCGCGCGGTCGCCCCAATCGCCCGCGCCGCGCGCGTGCCGGTGGTCACCTTCTCCAACGATGTCGGCGTCGCGGGCCAGGGCGTCTATGTCCTCGGCTATGCGCCGCAGCAGTCGATCGAGCGCGTCGTCGCCTATGCCCGCAGTCGCGGTGTCGCCAACTTCGGCGGGCTCGTGCCCAATGCGCTCTACGGCACCCGCGCCTCCACCACCTTCCTGCGCGCGGTGGAGGCGGCGGGCGGCCGCGTCGTCGCGCTCCAGACCTATGACCGCGCGCCCGGCGCGCTCGCCGCGGCGGTGACCCGCATGGCCAAGGATGCGCCGTTCGACGGCGTGCTGATCGCCGACGGCGGCAGCACCGCCGCCGCCGCGGTGCCGCTGCTCCGCAAGACCAGCCCGCAGGCGCGCGTGCTGGGCACCGAACTGTGGAACTCCGATCCCTCGATCGGCGGCAAGCCGGCGCTCAACGGCGCCTGGTTCGCCAGCGTGTCGGACACGCTCTACCGTCAATATGCCGCGCGCTACCGGGCGCGGTTCGGCACCGGGCCGTACCGCCTGTCGAGCCTGGGCTATGACTCGGTGCTGCTCACCGTGCGCATCGCGCGCGACTGGCAGGTCGGCACCCCCTTCCCCGAGGCGCGGCTGCGCGAACAGGACGGCTTCTCCGGCATCGACGGCGCCTTCCGCTTCGGCCGCGACGGCGTCGCCGAACGCAGCCTGGAGGTGCAGGAGATCCGCGGCGGCGCCACCACCACGGTCTCCCCCGCGCCGAGCGGCTTCGGGAAGTAGAACCACCTTCGGCTTGAGCACCACCCCGGCGAACGCCGGGGAGGCGTGTTACGGCTTGCCTTCACGCCTCCAGCCCGCCGCACCGGCCCGTTGCCCACACACCCGCCGCCCGCGCGCTGTCCTACAGCCCGCCCCCTGTGCTATAAGCGACTCGCTCTTTGACAGGTCCGAAATTCCGCTTTCCCAGAACGGCACCACCAGGCGGCCGATCGAAGGCGTCGAGGGTGTCAACTTAGTGTCAACTTCCGCCACACACGGGGCGGCAGACACGCGCTATCGCGCTGCCACCCGCCGCACCGGCACCGGCACGTTGCACACGTCCGCGCCTCCAGCCGGCGTGATGAAGAACGCATCCCGCCGGTTCGCCCGCGCCTCGACATAGCGCGCAAAGGTCGCCCCCTCGGTGGAAAGATATTCAAACCGCGGCCGCTCGCCCGCCGGCAGCTCGCTCGCCAGCCGGATCGACACGATCGGCGTGCGCTCCTCGGCGGTTTCATACACCCCGAGCGGGCCCGTCCCGCGCGGCAGGCTCGACAGGTGCTCGATCCCCTCCACCACCCGGCCGACCAACGCGATGTTACGATCGAGATGCCGCGGCGCATGCCCGATCACCGTGTAGAGCTCGGCGCCCGTGCCGGTGTCGGGCGACAGGTTTCTGCCAACGCCGACCATGCCGTAGCAGTGGACGGGCCAAGTCGATCCATCCTTTGCACCCGCGACAGGCCAGCCCTGTCGAAAGGTCGCCCGGTCGGCGTAAAAATCTCTCGGCCCGGTTACGCGACGCACGACACTTTCGCCGTCATGGTAAGGCGGAACGACATACTCGCTCTCCGCCATTGTCCGCAGCCCCGCCGGCAGCGGCTTCGCCTTGGCCGCATCCTCCCCGTCCGGGTCCCCCCATTGCGCGACATAATTGTCCTGCACCCGCGTCACCGCGGTCCCGTCCCACCAATGCGCCTTCGCCAGTACCCGAATATTGCCCACCCAGCCTTGAGAAAACGGCGCCGGCATCAGCTGGATCACCACCCGCCGCGTCCGCCCCTTCGCGTCGGGCGTCAGCGTCATAATCAGCAGGTCCTCCGCCGCGATCGCCACCCATTCCGCCGCGGGCGCCGCCGCGACGATCTCGCCGGGCGAGGGAACATCGGCAGCCGCAACCGGGGCAGCGGCGAGGGCGAGCGCAAGGGCGGCGTGGGGGGCGAATCTCATCCCCGCACGATGGCATGCGCCGCCCCCGCGCGGAAGCGGCAGCGAATGTCCTGCACGCGCCGGAACGGCCCCGCGCAACGCTCGTTGCCGCCTCTCCCTCCCGAGAAGCGCCCTCCATGCCGTCCTCCCCCCTCGCAGCCGGCGAAGCCGCCGCCCTGCTCGCCGATCACCTCGCGACAGGCGACCTCCTCTACGCCGCCGCCGACGAGCCGCGCGCCATCGCCGTCGCCCACGCGCTCGCCGCGATGGCACCCGACGCGGCGGTGGTGTTCTGCCCGGGCAGCGACGCGTTGCCCGGCGACGAGGCCCCCGCCTCCCCCGCCAATGTCGGCCGCCGCGTCGCCGCCTTGCGCCGCATCCGCCTGCTGCTCGGTGAGGCGGATCGCCCGCGCATCGCCTTGGTCACCAGCGGCGAGGCGCTCGGCCGCGCCTATGCCGATCCCGCCGCCTACGAAGCCGCGCCGCCGCGGGTGACCGCGGGCGCGCCGATCGACCTGCCCGCGCTGTTCGAGCAACTGGTCGAGGCCGGCTATTTCGCCGACGAGCGCGTCGACGAGCCCGGCGAGGTGGCGCTGCGTGGCCAGGTGCTGGACGTCTATCCCGCCGATGCCGAGGAACCGCTGCGCATCGAGGCCGGCGACGGCCTCGCCACCGCGATCCGCAGCTACGATCCCGGCACCCAGCGCACCACCGCCGAGATCGAGGCGCAGGAACTCGGCCGCGTCGCCGAGCCACCGCCGGGCAAGGGCGTCACCCTCGCCGACCATCTCCCCGGCGCCGCGCTGGCGATCGAGGCCGCCGCCGAGGAGCGCCGCTGCCGCTTCCTCGCCCTCGCCGCCGACGCCGAGCGCCGCCGCCCCGGCCGCGCGGTCCGCGGGGTAGTCGGCGATAAGGCCTGGCACGCCGCCACCGCAGAGCGCGCGACGCTGTCCCTCGCCCGCGCCGGCGACCCGCCGCCGCGCTTCATCGAGGGCAAGGCGCCGCTTCGCGCCCTCGCCAAGGCGGCCAAGGACGAAGACCGCATCGCCCTGCTCGGCAGCGCCCGCGACCTCCGCTTCCTGCGCACCCGCCTCTCCCGTGCCCTCAAGCGCGACATCACCGATGCGGCGAGCTGGGCCGAGGTCCGCAAGGCGCCCGCCGGCAGCCTCGCCCTGCTCGAAGCGCCGATCGATCGCGGCTTCCGTGCCGACGGCGTGCTCGCGGTCGCCGCCGCCGACCTGCTCGGCAGCCGCGCCGAGCGCGACGATGCTCAGACCGGTGCCGCCGATACCGCCCTGTTCGGCTTCGGCGAGATCCGTATCGGCGACGTCGTCGTCCACGAAGACCATGGCATCGGCCTCGTCGCCGGCCTCGAACCCCTGCCCGCCAGCGGCGGCGACGATCCCGGCGACGCCATCGCCATCGCCTATGCCGACGAGGCCGCGCGGCTGGTGCCGGTGGCGGAGGCGGACCGGCTGTGGCGCTACGGTGGCGACGCCGACGCTGTGGCGCTCGACAAGCTCGACGGCTCAAGCTGGCAGAAGCGCCGCGCCGCGGTCCATGCCGCCATCGCCGAGATCGCGCGCGGCATGACCGAGCTCGCCGCCCAGCGCGAGAAGCAGCACGCCCCCGTGCTCGACCCCGACACCGCCGTCTATGAGCGGTTCGCCGCCGGCTTCCCGTTCAGCGAGACGCGCGACCAGGCGCGCGCGATCGCGGCGGTGCGCGCCGATCTCGCCTCGGGCCGGCCGATGGACCGGCTGGTGATCGGCGACGTCGGGTTCGGCAAGACCGAGGTCGCGCTCCGCGCTGCCGCGGTCGCCGCGCTCGCCGGCCATCAGGTCGCGGTCACCGCCCCCACCACCGTGCTCGCCCGCCAGCATCTCGAAACCTTTGCCGAGCGCTTCGAGGGCAGCGGCATCGAAGTCGCCGGCCTCTCCCGCCTGTCCACCGCCGCGGAGAAGAAGCGCGTCAAGGCCGGCCTCGCCGATGGCTCGATCAAGATGGTCGTCGGCACCGGCGCGGTGGCGGGAAAGGGCATTGCGTACAAGGACCTGGCGCTCGTCATCATCGACGAGGAGCAGCGCTTCGGCACCGCCGACAAGGCGCGGCTGCGCGATCTGGGCGCCGGCCACGTCCTGACGCTCAGCGCCACCCCCATCCCGCGCACGCTCCAGTCGGCGCTGGTCGGCATCCAGCAACTGTCGGTGATCGCCACCCCGCCCGCGCGCCGCCAGCCGATCCGCACCGCGGTGGGCGCGTTCGACAAGGAGACGATGCGCGCCGCCTTGCTGCGCGAGCGGAGCCGCGGCGGCCAGAGCTTCGTGGTGGTGCCGCGGATCGAGGACATGGCGCCGCTCGCCGACATGCTCGCCAAGCTGGTGCCCGAGCTGGACCTGCTCCAGGCGCATGGCAAAATGCCCGCGGCGGAGATCGACGAGGCGATGGTCCGCTTCGGCCGCGGCGACGGCGACGTGCTGCTCGCCACCAACATCATCGAGGCGGGGCTGGACGTGCCGCGCGCCAACACCATGGTGATCTGGCGCGCCGACCGCTTCGGCCTCAGCCAGCTCCACCAGTTGCGCGGCCGGGTCGGGCGCGGCAACCGGCGCGGCCAGGTTCTGTTGTTTTTCCAGCCCGACAAGGAGATCGCGCCGCGCACGCTCAAGCGGCTGCGCACGCTGGAGGCGTTCGATCGCCTCGGCGCCGGCTTCGCGATCAGCGCGCAGGACCTCGACATGCGCGGCGCGGGCGACCTGCTCGGCGAGGCGCAGGCGGGGCACATGAAGCTGATCGGCGTCGATCTCTACCAGCACCTGCTGGAAGCGGCGCTGCGCACCGCGCGCGGCGAGACGGTGGAGCGCTGGACGCCCGAGCTGAACGTCGGCCTCGCCGGCCGCCTGCCCGAAAGCTGGGTGCCCGAGGTGGAGCTGCGCGTCAGCCTTTACGCCCGCCTCGCCCGCGCGGAGGATGGCGCCGCGATCGACGCGCTCCACGCCGAGCTGGAGGACCGTTTCGGCGCGCTGCCGCGCGAGGCCGAGACGCTGTTCGCGCTCGCCCGCATCCGCGGCATGGCGGCGGCGGCGAAGATCGCGCGGATCGACGCGGGTCCGGGGGCGATCGCGCTGACTCCGCGCGCGGACTTTGCGGACGATGCGGAGGCGGCGGGGCTGGCGTGGAAGGGCGACCGGCTGATCCTGGCCGAGCGGATCGAGGATGCAACGCAGCGGCTCGCACGAGTGGAGACGCTGCTGGAAGCGTTGGACGACGACTGACAGGCCCCTCTCGAAAAGCCGCCTCCCCGGCGAACGCCGGGGTCCAGCATCGGAACGCCCGCAACTGGGCCCCGGCGTTCGCCGGGGAGGCGTTTCACCTTGGCAGATTCACATCCTAGCTCTTCCGCTTCTCGTCCGCCGGCAACTCCGCCAGCCTCCCCGCCACCAGCGGCGCGATCCGGTCGGCGATCCGCGCCACCCCCGCCGCATTCGGGTGCACCCCGTCGGGCAGCATCAGCGCACGATTGCCGAGCACGCCCTGCAGGATGAACGGATCGAGCGGCGCCGCATGCGCGCGCGCCAGCTCCGGATAGATGGCGTTGAACCGCGCGGCATAGTCCGGTCCCAGGTTGGGCGGCGCCAGCACCCCGGTCAGCACCACCGGGATGCCGCGCCGGTCCAGTTCGTCCAGCATCGCCGCCAGATTGGCGCGCGTCACCGCCGGGTCCACCTGGCGCAGCACGTCATTCCCGCCCAGCCCCAGCAGCACCAGGTCGGGCGCCTGCCGCATCCGGTCGAGCGTATAGGCCAGCCGCCGTCGCCCGCCCGAGGTGGTGTCGCCGGACACGCCCGCATTGACGAAGGTCGCGTCTACGCCGCGCGCGCGCAGCCGCTGCTGGAGCGCATCCGGCAGGCTCTGCCCGCGCGACAGGCCGTAACCGGCGTACAGGCTGTCGCCAAAGGCCAGCACCGTCCGCTTCGGTCCGGACACCTTCACCGCCGCGGCGGGGGGCGTCGCGGGGAATTTTGCGGCGGCGGCATTGCCCTCCGCCTCGCGCGTTGCCACCTCCCCGCACGCGCTAAACAGCACGGTCGCCTGGATCAGCGCCGCCGGTACCAGATAGGAATGATATGATCTCCGCACGTCCGGTCCCGCTCCGCTGATGTCGTCCGCCGATATGGTCATCACCGCCCGCGATGTAAGGCTCACGTTGGGGGGCGCCGAGCCGGTCGAGATCCTGCGCGGGATCGACCTCGACGTCGCCGCGGGCGAGAGCGTCGCACTGCTCGGCGCCTCGGGCTCGGGCAAGTCGTCGCTGATGGCGGTGCTGTCCGGCCTCGAACGCGCCACCGCCGGAGAAGTGCGGGTCGCGGGCATGGACTTCGGCGCGCTCGACGAGGATGCGCTCGCGGTGGCGCGGCGCGGGCGGATCGGCATCGTCCTCCAGGCCTTCCACCTGCTGCCCACCATGTCGGCGCGTGAGAATGTCGCGGTGCCGATGGAGCTGGCGGGCATGGCCGATGCGATGGCGCGCGCGGAGGCGGAGCTGGCGGCGGTCGGCCTGTCGCACCGGCTGGACCATTATCCCGCGCAGCTTTCAGGCGGCGAGCAGCAGCGCGTCGCCATCGCCCGCGCGCTCGCGCCGCGGCCCGGCATCGTCTTCGCCGACGAGCCGACCGGCAATCTCGACGGCGCCACCGGCGCGCGCATCATCGACCTCTTGTTCGAGCGGCGGGCGGCGAGCGGCGCCAGCCTGGTGATCATCACCCACGATCCCGCGCTGGCGGCGCGCTGCGACCGGACCCTGCGGCTCGCCGACGGCAGGCTGGCGTGACCGGCTGGCGGCTGGCGTGGCGGCTCGCCCGCCGCGAGCTCTCAGTGCGCTTCACCGGCCTGCGCCTGCTGCTGGTCTGCCTGGTGCTCGGCGTCGGGGCGCTGGCGGCGATCGGCAGCCTGTCCGCGGCGATCTCCGGGGAGCTGGGCGCGCGCGGGCGAGTGCTGCTGGGCGGCGATGTCGAGTTCGCGGTGTCGCAGCGGCGTGCCGGGCCGGCGGAGCTGGCCACGATGCGGGCGCTCGGTCGCGTCTCGGAAACGGTGCGCATGCAGTCGATGGCGGTCACCCCCGACGGCCGCACCGCGCCGGTCGAGCTCAAGGCGGTCGACCGCGCCTATCCGCTCTACGGCCGTTTCACGCTGGCGGACGGTCGCGCGATTCGCGCTACACAGGCGGACGCGGCGTGGATCAGCCCCGCGCTCGCCGAGCGGCTGGCTGTCCGCATTGGCGACACCCTGCGCTTCGGCACCGCGCGCTTCCGCGTCGGCGGCATCATCGCCGACGAGCCCGACCGGCTGAGCGAGGGCTTCACGCTCGGTCCGGTCGTGCTGGTCTCGGCAGATGGATTGGCGCGCACCGGGCTGGTCCAGCCGGGCAGCCTGTACGAGACCAAATATCGCGTCGCTTTGCCCGGCGATCCCGGCGTCGCCGCGCGCGGGTTCGAGCGGCGCTTCGCCACTGCGGGCTGGGAAACACGCACCCGCGACCGCGCCTCGCCGGGCGCCAGCCGCTTCGTCGCGCGGATGGGCGAGTTCCTCACCCTGGTCGGCCTCGCCGCTTTGGTGATCGCCGGCATCGGCGTCGGCAACGGCGTATCCTCCTATCTGGAGGCGCGCCGGTCGAGCATCGCCATGCTCAAGGTGCTGGGCGCCACCTCCGCGCTCGTCACCCGCGTCTATCTGCTGCAGGTGCTGGCGGTATCGGCGGTCGGCATTACGCTAGGGCTGCTGGTCGGGCTCGCCGCGGTGCCGCTGATCGGGATGGCCGCTGGCGCGGTGCTACCGGTCGCACCCGGTTTCTCGGTCCAGCCGCTGCCGCTGGCGCTCGCCGCCGCCTACGGCCTGCTCATCGCCCTCGCCTTCTGTGCGCCGGCGCTGCTTGCCGCGGGCCGCGTGCCGGCCGCGGCGCTGCTGCGCGGCGCGCTCGATCCGCGCCGGCGGACGCCGGTCCGCGCGCTCGCCTGGATGGCGGCGGCGGCGCTGGCGATCCTGGCGCTGGCCCTGGTGTCGAGCGAGCATCCGTGGTTCGCCGCCGGCTTCCTCGGCGCCGCTGCCGGGACGCTGCTGCTGCTCGCCGCGCTCGGTACTGGCATCCGCCTGGTCGCCGCGCGGCTGCCGCGGCCGCGCCGCCCACTCCCCCGCCTGGCGCTCACCGCGCTGCATCGGCCGGGCGCGCGTACGGTGGCTCTGGTGGTGGCGCTCGGCCTCGGCCTCACCGTCTTCGTGCTGCTGGCGACGATCCGCACCAGCCTCGACGGCAATATTCGTCGCAGCGTGCCCGACCGCGCGCCCGCCCTCTTCGCGCTGGACTTGCCGCCGGAGGGCGAGCGAGACTTCCGCCAGACCATCGCGCAGGCGGCGCCCGGCGCTAAGATTGCCACGGTGCCGCTGATGCGCGGCACCATCACCGCCTATGCGAACACCCGCGTCGCCGACCTCGCCACCATTCCCGAGGGCGCTTGGGCCTTGCGTGGCGAGCGCGGCCTCACCTTCGCCGCGGCGCTGCCGCCGGGCAGTGAGATCACGCGCGGCCGCTGGTGGACGCCGGCGGAGGGGCGCCACGCATTGGTGTCGGTCGACGAGCGGCTGGCGGAGAGCCTGGACCTCAAGATCGGCGACCCGCTCACCATCTCCGTGCTGGGCCTCGAACGCACCGCCACCATCGCCTCCTTCCGCCGCATCGCCTGGGACTCGCTGGGTTTCAACTTCGTGCTGGTCTTCTCGCCGGGCGCGCTGGGTGACGTGCCGCACAACTTAGCCGCCACCGTGGACATGCCGGCCGCGCGCGTCCCCGCGGTCACCCGCGCCTTGCTGCCGCGCTTTCCCTCCACCTCGGTGGTGGAGGTCGGCGGCGTGCTCGCGCAGGTGCAGGCGGTGGTGCGGCAGATGGCCACCGCGATCGCCGCGGCGGCGAGTGTCGCGGTGCTCGCCGGCATTGCCGTGCTGGTCGGCGCGATCGCCGCGGCGCGGGCGGCGCGCACCTATGACGCGACGATTCTCAAGGTGCTGGGCGCTACCCGTGTGCAGGTGCTGGCGCTCCAGGCGATCGAGCACCTGCTGCTGGCGGCGGTGATGAGCCTGGTCGCGCTGGCGCTCGGCACCGCGGGCGGCTGGTATGTGGTGACGCAGCTGTTCGAGTTCGACTGGCTGCCCGACTGGGGCGTCGTCGCGGCGACACTGGCGGTCGGCGCGTTGACCACCGTGATCATCGGCCTTGCCGGCACCCTCCCCGTCCTCCGCGCCCGCCCCGCCGCCGCGCTGCGCACGCTTTGAAGCATTCCACCGCCGAATGGTTGCCGATTGTTAGGATATCGGCGGTAGCGCCCTTCTGGGAAGCGGTTCGGCGGTGGGGGCCTCCAGGATGGTATCGAGGGTTGCAGGGCTGTGGTTAGGGCTCCTGCTGCTCTGCGCTATCCTGCTGCCCACCGCGGCGTCCGCGACGGGCGTCGACCTGCGCCGGACCCTCTGCACCACGAAGCTTATCGGCGCGGCCAAGCCATCGGCGGTGAGAAGCGCGCGCTACCGGTGCGGCGTCGATGCGCCCACCGCGAGCGACCGCTGGCTCTGGCTCCGCCTTGATGCGACGCGGGTTCGCGATCTGCCGCGCGGCTGGACCTTGCTGGTCGATCAGACCCGGTTCGAACGGATCGGGGTGATCGTCACCGGCGCCGGTGGCGCGGTGCTGCAGGACGAACGCTTCGTGGACGCCACCGACCACTGGGCGCCCGGAGGCCTGCTCCGCTTCGAGATCGCCCCGGCGGGCCGCGATGTCCGCGGCCTCTATCTCGGCTTCCGGCGGATCGATGACCTAACGTTGATGCGCAAGGTGGTGGCGACATCCGGACCCGCCGTGTCCGCGGCCAACAGCGCGTGGCTGTTGCTCACCGGATTGTTCGCCGGCACGTTGCTGTCGGCCTTTCTCTACAATCTGGTGATCTATGCCGGACGGCGGACAGCCTTTCAACGCTGGTACCTGGCGTGGGCGGCCGCTGCCCTCGCCTACGGCCTGGTCTGGACCAACACGGCCGCCTTCGTGGTGCCGGGCCTCGTCGGCCCGATCGCGGTACGCCTAGACTTCGTTCTCGTCGGCCTGATGGTCGCCGCCGGCAACATGTTCTTCTTCTCCGTCATAGAGAGGAACATCCTGCCGCGTGCGCTGGTCCGGGCGGGTTACGCACTGGCGGCAGCGGGCGCGGTCCTCGGCATGATGGCAGCCGCGGACTTCTGGTTTCCCGTCACGCTCACCGACCGGCTGCTCAATTATATCATCGCGGGCACGGCGATCGTGGTGGCGGCGTCCTGCTGGATCGCGGTGCGGCGGGGCAGCCGGGTGATCTGGTTCTACCTGATCGGCTGGGGCCCGGTGATCTGCGTGTTCCTGGCCCGGCTCGCCCGCAATCTCGGCTTCGTGCCGCAGAGCGACGCGATCGACATGGCCACCTTCGCCGCGCTCGCGTTCGAGGCGCTGGTGCTGTCGCTCGCCATTGCGGACCGGTTCCGCTCGCTACGGCAGGAACTCGATCTCGCCCGCCAGCGCCGCGAGATCGACCTCGCTGAAACCAATACGCTGCGCCGGGCCGCCCAGACCGACTTCCTCACCGGCCTTGGCAACCGCGCCGCCTTCCAGGAGGCGGCACACGGGCTGATCGGCCGGGATACGCCGTTCAGCCTGTTCCTGGTCGATGTCGATTATCTGAAGGATGCCAACGACCGTCTCGGCCACGCCGGCGGCGATGCACTGCTCCGCAGCGTCGGATCGGCGCTGGCGCGGATCGGCGAGGGATTCGGCGGCGCGGTCGTCGCCCGGATCGGCGGCGACGAATTTGCGATGCTATGCCCTGGGGATGCCACGGTCGAGGCCGTTCTGATCACGCGAATGGGAGAGCTCCAGGGTGCGCCCTGGCAGCATGCGGGCCAGACCCGGGCGATCTCGCTCAGTGTCGGCTCGGCGCGATTTCCCGAGGACGCGGACGGGTCAGACACGCTTTTCCAGAGCGCGGATCTTGCCCTTTATCATGCGAAGCGCCTCGGGCGGGCACGTCATTGCCGCTTCGATCCGCTACACCGCACCCTGCGGGACCTGCAAGTCGAGTTCATGCGGGATGCCGAAGCCGCGCTGAAGCGGGGCGAGTTCCTGCTGCACGTTCAGCCGATCGTCTCTCTCGCCACCGAAACGGTCTGCGGCTACGAGGCGCTGCTGCGCTGGGACCACCCGCGCCATGGGATGATCACGCCCGAACGGTTTGGGGACGTGCTGGTGGCGGAGCGGATCGGGCTGCGCATCCAGGATCATGTGCTCGAACTCGCGCTCGGCTGGCTCGCCCGGGATGCCGCCCGGATCGGTACGCTCAGCGTCAATTTCACTTCGGCGCAGCTGGCCGGCCCCGCCGCCGCGCGTCATGTCCTGGACCGTCTCGCGCACCACAGCCTGCCCCCCTCCGCGCTCTGCATCGAGGTGACCGAGGGCGTGATGCTCGATCGTGCCGCGGACAGCATCCTGGCCACTCTTCGGACGCTGCACGATGCGGGCGTGTCGGTGGCGCTCGACGATTTCGGCACCGGCTTTGCTTCGCTGGTGCACCTTCGCCAGGTCCCGGTGGACCGCATCAAGATCGATCGCTCCTTCATCGCCGGCCTCGATCAGAGGGACGGCGGCACGATGGCGATCGTGCGCGCCATCGTCGGCCTCGGACACGGCCTGTGCAAGGTGGTCGTCGCGGAGGGAATCGAGACGGAAGCGCAGGCGCTCCAGTTGCGCCGGCTGGGGTGTCAGCTGGGCCAGGGATATTTTTACGGTCGCCCGGCCCCGCATCTGCTGGACCAACCCGCGCAGCCCGACACAAGCGCGCCCACGGTCAGGTTGGCCATCGCCGGGTGATGGTCCGCAGCGCTGACCCGTTAACCGGTCCGCACCGCCCCGGCATCGCGCAAAGCCGCGATGCTGGGGAAGCCGTCCACCGCCATCAGCAGGTCCGCTTCCGCAAGGATCGCGCGCAGCACGTGCGCGGCGCCCTCCGCGCCGCCGATCGCGAGCCCATAGCTATAGGGCCGGCCGACCCCGACCAGGGTCGCGCCGAGCGCCAGCGCCTTGGCGACATCGGTGCCCGAGCGGATGCCGCTGTCGAACAGCACCGGCGCGCCGTCCGCCGCTTCTACCACGCCGGGCAGCAGGTCGATCGCGGCGATCCCGCCGTTCGCCTGGCGGCCGCCGTGGTTCGAGCAATAGACCGCATCGGCCCCCTCCCCCAGCGCGCGCCGCGCGTCCTCCGGATGGCAGATGCCCTTGAGCACGATCGGCAGTGTGGTGAGTGAGCGCAGCCAGGGCACGTCCGCCCAGGTCAGCACCTTCCCGAACGTCCCCGCCCAGGCCATCACCGCAGCGCGCAGGTCCTCTTCGGGCGCGCGGCCGAGCATCACGCGGAAGCGCGGGTCCGAGAAGTAATTCTGGAGCACATGCCCGCGCAGCTGCGGGAAGTTCGCGTCGTTCAGGTCGCGCGGGCGCCAGCCGGTCACCCACGTATCCAGCGTGACCACGATCGCCTTGTAGCCTGCCGCCTCGGCGCGCTGCACCAGGCTGGCGGCAAGCTCCGGATCGCGCGGCGTGTAGAGTTGGAAGAAGCCGGGCGTGTCGCCCATCGCCGCGGCGACCTCCTCCAGCGGATCGTTGGTCAGCGTGGAGACGGTGAGCGGCACGCCGGTGCGCGCAGCCGCGCGCGCGGCGGCAAGGTCGCCATGCCCGTCCTGCGTGCACAGGCCCGTGACACCGATCGGCGCCATGAACACCGGGCTGGGCAGGGTCATCCCGAACAGCTTCACCGACAGGTCGCGCGCGGTGCAATCGACCATCATCCGTGGCACGATACCCCAATGGCGGAACGCCTCGGCATTGGCCCGCTGGGTATGCTCGTCGCCGCAGCCGCCCTGGACGTATTTGAGCACCGACGGCGGCATCGCCGCCTGCGCGCGAGCCTCCAGCGTGGCGAAGTCGACCGGGAAGCGCGGCACCGTGCCGCTCAGCCCGGCGGAATAGATCTCGTGCTGGTAGTCGCCGAAATGCGGCATCGCGCCTCTCCTTTGTGTCGTTGTGTCTTCGCTCCCCTCTGCTGCCGCATGCGGAAACCGGCCGTCCAGCAGGATTCCATGCGAAATGGCTATCGATGTCCGCACGGGCGGGGATGCGATCCGCCGGTACAGGCACCGGCCCCGTATCCGGAGCATGGAGGAGCGGATATGCGATTCATCACCCCCGCCGATCAAACAAGGGCGGAGTAGATCAGCGAGCATCCGGCAGAAGCGATGATCGTCGAGCGCGGCGGAGACCAACCCGCCACCGGACAGGCTTGGGCGTCAGAACTCGATTCCCGCCTGTGCTCTCACGCCCTGCTCTCGGAAAGGATGTTTCACCGGCGTCATCTCGGTCACAAGGTCCGCCGCTTCGATCAATGCCTCGGGCGCGTTGCGGCCGGTGACGATGACGTGGGTCATCTCGGGCCGAGCGTTGACGACCTCCAGCACTTCGTCGAGCGGCAGGTAATCGTAGCGGAGCACGATGTTGAGCTCGTCGGCAAGCACCATTGCATAGGACGGGTCGGCGATCATCCGCTTGACCTCGTCCCACGCCGCGCGGGCGGCGGCGATGTCGCGGGTGCGGTCCTGGGTGTCCCAGGTGAAGCCCTCGCCCATCGGCTTGAACTCGATGCCGAGCCGCTCGAAAACGGCGGCTTCGCCGGTCTGCATCGCGCCCTTGACGAACTGGACGACGCCGACCTTCATGCCGTGCCCGACCGCGCGGACGACCATGCCCAGCGCCGCCGAGGTCTTGCCCTTGCCCTTGCCGGTGTGGACGATCAGCAGGCCCTTCTCGATCTCCTTGGCGGCGACGATCCGGTCGTGCGCCGCCTTTTTCTTGGCCATCTTGGCGGCGTGTTCCTCATCGGTGCGCATCGTTTCCTCCGGCAAGCTCGGCGAGCAGCACGCCCGCGCTGTTCGATCTTGGGCGCCATAGCCCACGCTCCAGCGCCTCGGCGAGCCGGGTGGCAGTCTCGCGCAACGCCGCCGGGTTCGCCTCGGCCATGAACGCGCGGACCGCCTCGTCCTCGATGAAGGCGGCGTGGACGGCGTCGAAATGATGATCCTTCACGGCATTCGTCGTCGCGGCGAAGGCGAAGAGATAGTCGACCGAGGCGGCGATCTCGAACGCGCCCTTGTAGCCGTGGCGCATCACCCCCGCGATCCACTTCGGGTTGGTGACACGGGCGCGGACGACGCGGCCGATCTCGTCGGCTAGGGTGCGCACGACCGGACGCTCGGGACGGCTGTGATCGTTGTGATAGGAGACGGGTGCACGGCCGGAGAGATACTCGATAGCGGCGGCGACTCCGCCTTCGAACTGGTAGTAATCGTCGCTGTCGAGCAAGTCGTGCTCGCGATTGTCCTGGTTCTGGACCACCGCATCGGCGCTCGCGAGCCTCGCGGCGAACAGCTCGCGCTCGGAGGCGCCCTCGACGCCGGCGCCATAGGCGTAGCCGCCCCAGTCGAGATAGACCTCGGCGAGATCGGCGCGGCTGTGCCACAGGCGCTCGTCGATCATCGCCTGGAGGCCGGCGCCATACGCGCCGGGCTTGGAGCCGAAGACGCGCGCGCCGGCGCGACGGGCGGCGGTCGTCGGGTCGGCGCCGGCGTCGATCAGCGCCGCCGCATCGGCACGCGCGCGGGCGGCGGCGGGGTTGTCGGCGTCCGCCTCGTCGAGCGCCTGGATCGCGCGCGCGGCGCTGTCGAGCAGGTCGATCTGCTCGGGAAAGGCGTCGCGGAAGAAGCCGGAGACCCGGAAGGTGACGTCGACGCGCGGGCGGCCGAGTTCGGCGAGCGGCATCACCTCGAACCCGATCACCCGGCCGCTGGTCCAGTCCCAACGCGGGCGCACGCCCATCAGCGCCAGCGCCTGGGCGATGTCGTCGCCGCCGGTGCGCATGTTGGCGGTGCCCCAGGCGCTGAGCGCGATCGACTTGGGGTATTCCCCCTCGCGCTGGAGATAGTCGGCGACGAGCAGCGCCGCGGAGCGCTGGCCGAGGTCCCAGGCGACCGCGGTGGGCACCGCGCGGGTGTCGACCGAGTAGAAGTTGCGGCCGGTGGGAAGCACGTCCGGACGCCCGCGGGTGGGCGCGCCGGAGGGACCGGGCAGGACGAAGCGGCCGTCGAGGCCGGCGAGGAGCGCGGCCTGCTCGCGCGCGCCGCACGCATCGACGCGGGGAGCGAGGTCGGTGGCGATGGCGTGGAGCACGGCGGTGGTCTTCTCGAAGCCCCTCCCCTTCAGGGGAGGGGTTGGGGGTGGGGCCGTGCCGCAGGCGTCGTTTTCGGTGAGACTCGTCCCCACCCCAACCCCTCCCCTGAAGGGGAGGAGCTTTCCTTCGACCAGCTCCGCCGCGAGCAGCTCCAGCCGCTCGACCGTGTCGCCGAGCGTTCGCCACGGATCGTCCGACACCTCCGCTAACACCTCCGATCGCAGCCCGTCCCACGCATCACCCATCCGGCAATCGAGCGGGTCGAATCCGAGCCCCAGATCGTCCGCCAGCGCGCGCAGCAGCGAGCCCTGCCCTGCCGTGTCATACCCCCGCGGCGTCCGCGCCAGCGCCACCAGCAGGTCGCGCCTGAGGCGCCCCTCCGGCGAGGCGGTGAAGACGTGCAGACCGTCGCGGATCTGCATCTCCTTCAGCTCGCAGAGGTAGTTGTCGAGTGCCGCCAGCGCGTCGTCGTCCTCACCCACCATGCCCGCGTCCGCGTCGAGCCCCTGCGACTGGGCGAGTTGGACGATGTCGCGGCGCAGCCGCTCGATCCGGCGCGGGTCCATGCCGGCGGCGAGGTAATGTTCATCGACGAGCGCTTCGAGCTGCTTGAGCGGGCCATAGCTCTCCGCGCGGGTCAGCGGCGGGGTGAGGTGATCGACGATCACCGCTCCGATCCGGCGCTTGGCCTGAGTGCCCTCGCCGGGATCGTTGACGATGAAGGGGTAGAGCTGCGGCACTGGTCCGGCGCAGACTTCGGGGAAGCAGGCGTGCGACAGCGCAAGCGCCTTGCCGGGAAGCCATTCGAGGTTGCCGTGCTTGCCGACATGGACGACCGCGTGCGCGCCGAACGCGCGGTTCAGCCAGAGGTGGAACGCGAGATAGGCGTGCGGCGGCGGCAGCGCCGGATCGTGATAGGTCTCCTTGGGATTGACGTTGTACCCGCGCGCCGGCTGCACCGCGACCGCGACGTTGCCGACACGGTGAACGGCGAGCCGGAACGCGCCGTCACGGACGAACGGATCGGCGCTGGGCTCGCCCCATCGCGCCGTCACGGCGTCACGGACGGGGGCGGGCAGCGCAGCGAACGCGGACTCGTAATCCTGTAACGACAGGATGGCCTCGGTCTCCGCCCACTTGCCCTCCAGAGCGTCGAGTTCGTTCGTCACCCCGCCCAGCATCACCCGCATCAGCGCCTGACCGTCGCGCGGCGCGTCCCCCACGTCGTACCCCGCCTTCGCCAGCGCCGACAGGATCGCCGCCGCGCTCGCGGGCGTGTCCAGGCCGACGCCGTTGCCGACGCGACCGTCGCGGTTGGGATAGTTGGCGAGCACCAGCGCCACCCGCCGCTCCGCCGCGGGCGTGCGCCGCAGCCGCGCCCAATTGGCCGCGAGTTCGGCGACGAACCCGATCCTGTCGGGCAGCACGCGCGGCACCACGATCCCGCATTCGGTCCGCGCGTCGAAGCGCTCGGCGGCCTTGAACGCGACCGCGCGGGTGAAGATGCGGCCGTCGACCTCGGGCAGCGCGACGTTCATCGCCAGGTCGCGCGGGCCGAGCCCGCGCGCGGCGCTCTCCCAAGCCCCCTGCTCGACCCCGGCGAAGGCGAGCTGGAGGATCGGGCAGTCGGCGCGTTCGAGCACGCCGGGCGTTCGGGCGTCACCCGGCGTCGACGCGGCGAAGGAGGTCGCGTTGACGATCACGTCGGGCCGCACCGCGTCGATCGTGCCCGCGAGCCAGTCGGTGACGAACGGCTCCCGCAGCGAACGGACGTGGGCCGCGACGACGTTCAGCCCCTGCGCTTCAAGCGCGCCGATCACCGCGTCCGCCGCCTCCAGCGTCCCCGCCGCGACCAGCGCGCGGTAGAAGGTGAACAGCGCGACCGGCCGGCCCTGGACCCAGCGCGCCAGCGCATCGGCGAGGACGGGGCGGGCGACGCCAGGCACGTACAACCCCGCATCCGCGAGCGGCAGCGGATCGTCGGCCTCGCCGAGATCACGCCCGATCAGCCGCCCCGCCATCCGAAGGAAGCCCGTCGCGTTGGCGATGCCGCTTTGGCGGAGGTATTCGCGCAACCGCTCGATCACCTCCGGCGGTACGGTCGAGGCGGCATCGAGCGCCGGATCGGGCTCGCGCCCGTCGCTCACCGCGGCGAAGGCGATGCCGTTCGCGCGCGCCACCGCGGCGATCTCGTCGACGCCGTACGGCCAGTAGCTCTTGCCCCCGAGCAGCACCACGCAGACGAAGCGCGCGCGGGCGATCACCTTCTCGACATAGAGGTCGACCGAATAGGGGTGCATCAGCTGGAGCAGGTTGGTCAACCGCACGCTCGGCCGCTCGTCCTCCCCCGTCCGCAGGCCCTCGGCGGCGCGCGCGAAGCAGGCGAGGTCGCTGTCCGCCACCGTCAGCACGACGATGTCGCCCGGCGACTGATCGAGATCGATCGCCTCGTCGCCGTTCGCGATCGTGCCGGGCGTGGCGGCGAGAAGGTGCATCAGCCGAGCACGGGCGCCAGCGCCTCCCGCACCGCCGCCTCGTCCAGCCCCTTCTGGCCGATCACGACCAGGTTGGTCCGCCGCGGCTCGGCGTCGTGCCACGCGCGGTCGAAGTAATGCTGGATGCGCGGGCCGACCGCCTGGAGCACCAGCCGCGAGGGCTTGCCCGCGACCGCGACCATGCCCTTGCAGCGGAGCACGTCGTGCGCGGCGATCACCTCGCCCAGCCGCGCCAACAGCGCGTCGAGGTCCGCGATCTCGCCCGCGGAGACGACGAAGCTGTCGAAGTCGTCGTGGTCGTGCTCCTCCATCCCGTCGATGTGCGAGGGGCGGCTGTCGAGGTCGTCCTCCGCGGCGGCGGTGATGCCCAGCAGCGCGCCGACGTCCACGGCGCCATGATCGGCGCGGACGATCTTCACGCCCGGACGCACCTCGGCGTTGACCTGCGCCTCAACCGCGGCGAGCGTCTCCACGTCGACCAGGTCCGCCTTGTTGAGCACGACCATGTCGGCGCAGGCGAGCTGCTCCTCGAACAACTCCTCGAGCGGGCTGTCGTGGTCGAGGTTCGGGTCCGCCGCGCGCGCCGCCGCCAGCGCCGCTTCGTCGATCGCAAACCGGCCGGCGGCGACCGCGTCGGCGTCGATCAGCGCGACGACGCCGTCGACGGTCGCGCGGGTGCGGATGTCGGGCCAGCCGAACGCTTTCACCAGCGGCTTGGGCAAAGCGAGGCCCGAGGTCTCAATGATGATGTGCTCGGGCGGGTTGGGGCGGTCGAGCAGCTTCCTCATCGTCGGCAGGAAATCGTCGGCGACGGTGCAGCAGATGCAGCCGTTGGCGAGCTCGACGATGTCCTCCTCGGGGCACGCCTCGTCGTTGCAGCCGCGCACCAGCTCGCCGTCGACGCCGACGTCGCCGAACTCGTTGATGACGAGCGCGAGGCGGCGGCCCTTCGCGTTCTGGAGCAGGTGGCGGATCAGCGTCGTCTTGCCGGCGCCGAGGAAGCCGGTGACCACCGTGGTCGGGACCTTCACGCGTCTTCTCCTTCTTCGGTTTCGATCGGGGCGCGGTCGTGGATCGCGCGCCAGGGTTTGACGCGGGGATCGCCCGCGGCGTGGAGACGGCGGAGCAATATCCGCGCCTTGTGGCGGGCGCGGCGCGACTCGGGCCAGGGGAAAACGTCGGCGTCGAGGCCGGCGAGCAGGTCGCGCTCGACCTCGCGGTCCTCGGCGAGGCCGAAGCGGTCGAGCAAGGGGCGGAAGGCGGCGTCGGTCGCGGGCCCGAACGGGTGGCGCTCGCCCAGCATCGTCCGCCACGGCGATTTGGGGTGCATCGACAAGGCGGACTGCCAGCCCTCCGGCACCGGCGTATTGCCCGAATGCGGGCGGTTCTTCGCGATCAGCTTGGGGAGGAGATGCGTGTGCGGGCCTTCGGGGCTCTTGCCGTCGGCGGGCGGGATCGGCTGGAACACCTCGATCCGCCCCGCCGGCGAGAGCAGCACGCGGTGCGGCTGCGCCTGGAGGACGGCGACAGCGAGACCGGGGGTGGTCAGCAGCGGCTGGCCCTCGGCGGCGGTGAGCGCGGCGATCAGCTCCGGATCGGCGGTACGCGTCGCCATCACGACGCAGCCGCAGCCGACGCCGAGGTCGAACAGCGCGGCGTCGCGATCCTCCTCGCGCAGCGCGTCGCGATCGGGTCCGAGCGCGCGGATGACGGTCCCGGAGGTCGTCTGCGGCGCGCAGAAGGCGAGCGCATGCCCCCAGGTCTCGCCGTCCTTCGACAGCGCGTCCCAGGCGAGGCCGTGGAGATCGGCGGCGACCACCCGCATGCCGCCACGCGCGGTGACCACCTCGATCCGGTCGGCCGCACGGCGCAGCTCGGCGGGTTCGTCGGCGTCGCGCATGAACTCGCCGATCGCGCCGAAGCTGCCGATGCTCCAGCCGTTGGCGGGATCGGCGACGAGGCCGGTGATCAGATCGAAGGGCGCGGGCTGCATGGCGTCTCCTCAGCCGATGAACCGGACGGACGCGCCGTCCGCGTCGCGGATCACGCGCGCGGGCACGTCGTAGAGCGCGCCGAGCACCGCATCGGTGAACACCTCGGCGGCCGGGCCGTGCGCCATCACGCGCCCGTCCTTCACCGCCAGCGCCTCGTCGGCGATGAGCAGCGCGAGGTCGAGGTCGTGG
>NZ_JBELLZ010000026.1:0-36160 GCF_042096255.1 Sphingomonas sp.
CGGGCGTGATTCAGCCGCTGGCCGATCTCGATACCGGTGGCGCTCTCCTTCTGGCCGACTGTGCGCAGACCGCCGGCAAGCTGTCGCTACCTTCCGCCGACCTGCTCGTCGTCTCCGCGCACAAGCTCGGCGGCCCGCCGGGGATCGGTGCGTTGCTGGTCCGTGACCTCGCGATGCTCACCCCCACCGGCGGACAGGAATATGGCTATCGTTCCGGCACCGAGAACCTGCCTGCCGCGCTCGGCTTCGCCGCCGCGCTGGAGTCCCCGCGTGACTGGCTCGCCGATGCCGCGCGTTGGCGCGTGATGCTTGACAGCGCGATCGAGGCGGAAGGCGGCGCGGTGATCGCCCGCGACGCGCCGCGGCTCGACACGATCGCCAGCTACCGGATGCCGGGCGTGCCGGCCGCGGCGCAGCTGATCCGCTTCGATCTCCAGGGGATCGCCGTCTCGGCCGGCAGCGCCTGTGCCAGCGGCAGCCTGAAGCCGAGCCGCACTTTGAAGGCGATCGGCCTGTCGGACGAGGCCGCGGGCGAGACGATCCGGGTCAGCCTCGGCTGGACCACCACGGAGGACGACATCACCCGCTTTCTCGCCGAATGGATCGCGATCGCTCGGGCGGCGCGGAGGCGGGTGGCGTGATCTACCTTGATTACCAGGCGACCACGCCGCTCGCCCCCGAGGCGTTCGAAGCGATGCTGCCGTGGCTCAAGGACCAGCACGCCAATCCGCATTCGCCGCATCGCGCCGGCCGTGCGGCCAAGGCGGCGGTGGAGGTCGCGCGGGCGGACGTCGCGCGGCTGCTGCCGCCGGGTGGGCGCGTCGTCTTCACCAGCGGCGCGACCGAGGCGCTCAACTGGGCGATCAAGGGTGTCGTCGGTGATGTCGCGACCATTGCCACGGAACACGCCGCAGTGCTGGATACCGCTTCGAGCCTGCCCTTCGGGCATGTTCAATCGATAGGAACCGACGGGGGAGGGCTGGTCGATCCGCGCATCGAATGGACTTTACCCGAAGCCGGGTTTGGTCTCGTCGCCGCCATGCTGGTCAACAACGAGATCGGCGTGATCCAACCGATCGCCGCTCTCGCCGCGCAGGCGCATGCCGCCGGCGCGCTGTTCCTGTGCGATGCGGTGCAGGGCTATGGTCGCGTGCCCATCCCTGACGGCTGCGATCTGATCGCGCTCTCTGCCCACAAGATCCATGGGCCCAAGGGGATCGGCGCATTGTGGATTCGTGATGGCGTCGAGCTTGCCCCGCTGCTCCACGGCGGAGACCAGGAAGGCGGGCGCTCGGGCACGCTCAGCCCCGCGCTGTGCGCCGGCCTCGGCGCCGCCGCCCGGCTGATGCGCGAGCGGGCAGGGGAGGATGTGGCGCATGTTGCGCGCCTGTGGGGCATCGCCCTCGACCGGCTGCAAGGCTGGACGATCAACGGCTCCACGGAGCATCGCTACCGCGGCAACCTCAACATCCGCCGCGACGGCCTCGACGTGAACCGCCTCATGAGCGACTGCCGGAACATCGCCTTTTCCGCCGGCTCCGCCTGCGCCAGCGGCTCGGGTCGCCCCAGCCATGTGTTGAAGGCGATCGGTCTGTCCGATGCGGAAGCGCGCAGCTCGATCCGACTCGGCTGGGGCCGCTACACCACCGAGGCGGAATTGATCGAAGCGATCGATACGATCGTCGCCGCCGCCGATGCGCAGCGGATCGCGGCATGAGGATCGTCTTCGTCGGTCGCGACGGCACCGCCGAGGCGGAGGGGCGGCCGGGCGAACGCCTGCTCGATACCGCCCAGCGCGCCGGTCAGCCGTTGGAGGGGACCTGCGGCGGCGACATGGCCTGCGCCACCTGCCACCTGATCCTCTCGCCCGAGGATTTCGCGCGCGTGCCGCCGGCTGCGGCTGAGGAGGAAGATCTGCTCGATCTCGTGCCCGGCACGGTTCGCACCAGCCGGCTGGCCTGCCAGATCGTGCTGACCGAGGCCCTTGACGGACTGACTGCGCGCGTTCCGTAACATTTGTTGTCCTCGGGAACTTGTTTCCGATCTCGTCCGTCGATGCTTCTGGCTCCTTGTAGCCAGGGTAGAGGAGTATGGGATCATGTTCAGGCTGATGATGGCCGGCGGGCTGGGCGTCCTCGCCGCCGCGGCGCTCACGCCCGAGCCTGCGGAAGCGCAGCGCGGCGGGTGGAACCGGGGTGGCGGCGGCGCGCGCGTAGCCGCTGCACGGGGCGGCTGGCGCGGTGGCGCCCGCGTGGCGCCGCGCGGCAACTTCGCACGCGGGCCGGGCTATGTCGGGCGTGGACCCGCCTATCGCGGTGCCTGGCGTGGACCGGGCTACGGCCGGCCCTTCTACGGCCGCCCTGTCTACGGCCGCCCTGTCTATGGGCGCCCCGGCTGGGGCTGGGGCCGTCCGGGCTGGGGCCGCGGCGCGGTGATCGCGGGAGTCGGCCTGGGTGTCGGCGCAGGCCTTGCCTGGGGCGGTGGCTGGGGCGGCGCCTATTGCGATCTCGTGCCCGGCCCGTACGGCTGGGTCGAGCAATGCTGGTGACCGACTAAGCGCTTGAACGCCCGGCCCCGCTCCGCCATATGCGCGGGCGGGAGCCGGGCGGGCGTGGTCGTCGCCAACCTGGTCAGGTCCTGACGGAAGCAGCCACAACGATTCCGCCACGGGTCGTTCCGGTTCCCACCTTCATCCGATTCGGACGCAGATATCGGGGTCGCGCATTGCACGCGGCGGCCGCACTGTGTTTGCGGTGCAACACAGGCGACTAAGTCACCTGTTTTGAAATGCGTTATGGAGATTTCCGACTTGACGCTCTCGTAGCAGTCCCGCATTTCGAGCCTGAGGTATGGGTCGCGAGGGCCCAATCGTCAGGAGAGAGAGATGATCAAGTCGGCCCTGCTGGTCACGTGCGCCGCCGCTGCACTCGCCGCCGCTCCCGCTTTCGCCCAGGATCAGGCTGAGATTCCGGCAACCCCGCCCGGGGCGGCGCCGACGACCACTCCGGGGGAAGATCCTGCGACTTCTCCGACTGTCGACGCCGCGGACGAGCCCACCGGTCTGTCGCAGGATATCGTCGTGACTGCCCAGGGCCGTGCCCAGGTGCTCGCGGACGTGCCGCTCGCCATTTCGGCGGTCAGCGCCGCCAGTCTGGAGCGCTCGGGCGCGTCGGACATCCGCCAGCTGTCCCAAGTCGCGCCCTCGCTGCTGGTGTCCTCGACCGGCAATGAATCGAACGGTTCCGCCCGCCTGCGCGGCATCGGCACCGTCGGCGACAACCCCGGCCTCGAAAGCTCGGTCGCGGTATTCGTCGATGGCGTCTACCGCTCGCGTTCGGGCATCGGTCTCAACGAGCTCGGCGATATCGAGCGGGTCGAGGTGCTGCGCGGCCCGCAGGGAACGCTGTTCGGGCGCAACGCCTCGGCCGGCATCATCTCGATCGTGTCCAAGGCGCCCAATCCGAACCGCTTGAGCGCGGGCGGCGAGGTGACCTACGGCAATTACGACTTCTGGCGCCTCGCCGGCAACATCAACGTTCCGCTCGGCGACACGCTGGCGGCGCGCGTCGACGGCGTCTGGGTGCAGCGCGATGGCTTCCTGGAAGACAAGACCAACGACACGCGGGTCAACGATCGCGACCGCTATTTTCTTCGCGGCCAGCTGCTCTTTGAGCCGACCGACGCCTTGTCGGTACGCCTGATCGGTGACTACACCCGTCGTGACGAAGCGTGCTGCGCCGCCGTCTATGCCAATCAGGAGCTTTCGGAATACAACCGCGGGCTGCTTACCGACACCAATCCGATCATCCCGGTGCTCAAGAGCTTCGGCCAGCCGAGCGAGGCGTTCAGCAATCCCTATTCGCGCAACATCTATGTCTCGCCGGGCCGCAGCTATGACGGGCGGACCGAGGATTGGGGCGTCTCTGGCCAGATCGACTATGACTTTGGCGGCGCCAAGCTGACGTCAATCACGGCGTATCGCAATTACTACAACTGGCAAGGCGGTGACGTCGACTACAGCTTCGTCGACCTGCTGTATCGCGCGCCCGGCGAAGACGCGGGACGGCGCGAGTTCGAGACCTTTACCCAGGAACTCCGACTGCAGGGCAGCGCCTTCAACGACAAGCTCGATTGGCTCGTCGGCGGCTTCTACGGCAACGAGACGCTGACCACGCGGGAGAACATCAAGTTCGGTTCGCAATATGGCGCCTATGCCGCCTGCCGCCTGCTGGCGACGATCAGCCCGGCAATCCCGCGCGATCCGAACGGCGCCGGCTGCCGCGCCGGGCCGGGCGGCGCGATCACCGATGCGGTGCTGGGCGGCATCCCGATCTTCACGCCGGCACAGCGTGCCACCTTCATCCAGGGTCTCAACCTGCTGAGCACGGTCGCCAATGTCGGCAACAACGGCACGCAGTTCCGCCAGAAGGAGGAGAATTGGGCGCTGTTCACGCACAATATCGTCCACCTCGCCGAGGGTCTCGATCTGACCTTGGGCCTGCGCTATACCAATGAGCGCAAGCGGCTGAACGCGACCTTCGCCAACACCAACATCATCTGCCCGCAGGCACAGGCGCTGATCCTTCCGGCACTGCAGGGCGTCACCGGCACGCCGCAGGCGCTGCTGGGTGGCGTTGTCGGCCTTGCCTGCCAGGGCAACTCGACCGCCGAACTCAACGGTCAGTCGCTGCGCAACAACCTGAAGGAGGACGAGTTCACCGGCACCGCCATCCTGTCCTACAAGGTGACGCCGGACTTGCTGATCTACGGCAGCTATGCGCGCGGCTACAAGGCCGGCGGGTTCAACCTTGACGCCTCGGCGCTCAAGGCGCCGACCCTGCCATTCGCGAGCGTCGGGGGACCGCAGGCGCTGGCGGGCAATCTGAAGTTCGATCCCGAGATCAACAACGCGTTCGAGATCGGCGCGAAATATTCTACGGGTCCGTTCAGCCTGAATGTCGCCGCGTTCCGCCAGGCATTTGACAACTTCCAGCTCAACACGTTCAACGGCACCGTCTTCCTCGTGCAGAATGTCAACAGCTGCGACAGCGACCTGAACGGCGCCGACAACGACCTCTCCGCCGCAACCGGCGCGTGCGACAAGGATGACGTGCAGGCGGGCGTGATCTCGCAGGGCGTGGAAGTCGAGGCGACGATCAATCCGACCCGTGACCTGACCGTCAGCGCCGGCTTCACCTATGCCAAGACCAAGTTCCGCGAGAACCTGGTGGGCACCGCCAACGGCGCCCCGCTCGATCCGGCGCTTCGCCTGCTGCCCGATCAATATCTGTCCAACGCGCCGGCGACGGTGGTCACCAATGCGGTGACCTGGACGCCCGAGATCGGCAACAGCGGCTATTCCGCGCTGGTCTATGTCGATGGACGTCTGACCAGCGATTATAACACCGGTTCGGACAAGTTCCTTCAGAAGCAGCAGGACGGCTTCTTCCTGGTCAACGCGCGCCTGGGCATCCGCGCGCCCGAGCAGCGCTTCTCGATCGAGCTCTGGGCGCAGAACCTGCTGGACAAGAACTACACGCAGGTGGCGTTCAACTCGCCCTACCAGGCGACCACCAGCGGCCCGGCGACCGGCGCGCTGGCCACCGCCTTCCCGGCGACGCTCTATCCGGACGGCACCCAGATCTTCTCGGCCTTCATTGCCGAGCCGCGCACCTACGGGATCACGCTGCGGGGCAAGTTCTGATGCTTCTTCGACCCCGGCGCGTACCGCCGGGGTCCTTTTCGTCGGGCGGAGCAGGATTGTGACCGAAACCGCCGACGAACGCGCGCTGCGCCGGCGCGGCCTGACCCTCGCGCTGCTGACGCTGACCTATTTCTTCAGCTTCATGGATCGCCAGATCCTCGCCATCCTGCTGGAGGCGATCAAGGCGGACCTCAAGCTCTCCGACACGCAGCTCGGCCTGCTGTCTGGCCTGGTGTTCGCGATCTTCTACGCGACATTGGGAATCCCGATCGCCCGGCTCGCCGACCGGTCGAGCCGGCGCAACATCGTTGCGGTCAGCCTGGCGGTGTGGAGCGTGATGACCGCCGCCTGCGGGCTGGCGCAGAACTTCACGCAACTGATGCTCGCCCGAATCGGCGTCGGCGTCGGCGAGGCGGGGTCGGGACCCCCAAGCCATGCGATCATCGCCGACCTCTACCCGCCGGAAAAGCGCGCCAGCGCGATGGCGATCTATTCCCTGGGCGTGCTGCTCGGCGGCGGTTTGGGGCTGATGATCGGGGGCAATGTCGCCGCGACCTATGGCTGGCGCGCAGCGATGTTCGTGGTCGGCCTGCCCGGCGTCGCGCTGGCGATCATCGTGCGGCTGCTGGTGGTGGAGCCGCGCCGCGGGCTTTCCGATGCGCGGCCGACCGGCACCGACACGCCGGCGCCGTCCCTGCGCCAGGGCATCACCTCGATCTGGGCGAGCGCGCCCGCCTTCCACCTCATCGCCGCGATCACTATCACCTCGCTGGTCGGCTATGCGGTCACCGGCTGGGGGCCCAGCTACATGCAGCGTTCGCTCGGCCTGTCGATGCGCGACGTGGCAAACTATGTCGCGCTGCCCGCGGCGGTCATCGGCTCGGCCTCCGCGCTGATCGGCGGCGCGCTCGCAGACCGGGCGGCGAAGCGGCACGGCGTCTGGGCGCAGAGTTGGGTGGTGACCATCATGAAGCTGGTCGCGTTGCCGTTCGCGATCGGCTTCTACTTCGTCGATGACTGGCGTGCGGCGCTGGCCTGCTACTTCGTCGCGGCGATCTTCGCCGGCGCCTACCTGGGGCCGACGTTCGCAATGATCCAGCATCTCGCGCCCGTTCGCCTGCGCGCCACCTGGGCGGCGCTGTCGCTGCTGACCATCAACCTGATCGGCCTCGGCCTGGGACCGTTCCTGGTCGGGCAGCTCAGTGACTGGCTGAAGCCGACGATGGGGGCGGAGTCGCTGCGCTATGCCATGCTGACGGTGGCGCTGCTGACGCCCTGGGCAATCGTTCATTACTGGCGTGCCGGGGTACTGATGCGTCGGTCGGAAATGGATTGACTTTGTCCTGATTCCAGGGGCTTGATCGTTCCCGGGGAAAAACGGGGGGAACGGATGCCGGTTCACGCCGAGGGCGGGCTCGTGAGCTATTGGGCGCCCGATCCAACGCTGGCGCGTTACGTCACCGGCTATCACCGCTATCGTGTCGCCCTGCCGCCCGGACACGTGCTGGAGGACGTGTTCTTCCCGTCCTGGGCAGTGATGCGCTTCGCCGTGGAGGACCCACAGCCATGGTCGCTAAGGCGCGGCTCTCGGGTGTTCGATCCTGTACCCTCGGCCATGTTGGAAGGACCGTCCAGCTACGCCGGCTATTGCCGGGCAGCGCGTGGCGCCGTGATCGGCATCGGCATCCTACCGGAAGGCTGGGCGCGGCTCTTTCGCGTGCCAGCCTATACGATTGCCAATCGCGTGGTGCCGCTCGCCGCACTGCTGGACGATGCCGCGTCGCTGCACCGGCGGCTCGAGGGCGGCGATGAACCCGCGCGCGTGCTCGACGATTGGTTCCTGTCCACGTTTGCCGGGGCGCCCCCGACCGACCCGCTCGTTGGTGCGCTCTATGCGCTCATCGATGATCCGGCCGTGACGCGGGTCGAGGACATGATCGACCGGCTCGGGATCCCCCACCGGGTCCTGGCGACGCTGAGCAAGGATCATTTCGGCTTCACGCCGAAGGTGCTGCTGCGCCGGGGCCGATTTCTCCGCGCGCTGAGCGCGGGGCTGGCGCAGGGTGGGAACTGGGACGGGGTGATCGGCCGTGCAGGCTATTTCGACCGGTCGCACTTCCTGCGCGACAGCAACCTCTTTCTCGGCTGCTCGATCCGTGAGTTCCAGGCGCGCCAGGGACCGCTCAATGCCCTTGCCATGAAGGTGCGGGCGGAGGTGCTGGGCACGGCGGTCTAGCCGCCGTCTTCCCCTCCCGCTTGCCGGCGATGCTCTAGCGGCGGCAGGCTTTTCACGTACACGTCGCGTTGGGCGAAGGGTATGGAGATGCTGGCATCCTTGAGCAGCCACCACAGGCGGTTGAGCACGTCGGATTTGACGTTGCCGACACCGCTCTCGGGGTCGCTGATCCAGGCGAGGATCTCGTGCTCGACGCCGTCGTTGCCGTAGTTTGTCAGCCACACGTTGGGCTTGGGTGACTTCAGCACGCGCGGGCTCTCGGTGGCGGCTTGGAGCATCAATTGCTGGGCGAGGCGCAGATCGCAATCATAGGCGACGCTCACAGGGATCCGGACGCGGACGTTGCGGTCCGAGTACGACCAATTCTCCACCTCCTGCGTCATCAGATTCTCGTTGGGGATCAGATGCTCCTTGCCGTCGCGCGTGATCACGCTCACCGCGCGCACGCCGATCTTGTTGACCCAGCCGAAGCTGTCGCCGACCACGATCACGTCTCCCGGTTTGATCGAGCGGTCCATCAGCAGGATGATTCCGGCGATCAGGTTGCCGACCGTCTTCTGGAGGCCGAAGCCGACCGCCAGCCCCAGCGCACCCGAGAAGACCGCGAAGGCGGTGAGATCGATGCCGAGCAGGTCGATCGAGAAGAAGAAGGCGGCCACCACGATCGCGATGCCGGCGATCTTCTGGCCGAGCAGCTTCTGGGTCGGGTCGAGCGCCTTCGAGCGCGCTATCGAGTGGCTGACCACACGATTGGCGAGCCGCACGAGCGCCATCACCGCGACGATGGTGACCAGCGCGGTGATCGCGGCGAGCAGCGACAGGCGTCGCCTGCCGATATCCACGCCAACGCCGTCCAGCGTCTGGGTGATCGGCGTGAGCCCGCCGACGGCGCGGCTGAACAGCGCGACGAACAGGATCGCGGCAACCACCCAACTCGCCCAGCGCGGGATGCCGAGGCCGCGCAGCACCTGATGTGCGAACAGCGCGGCGGCTGCGCCAAGGGCGAGGCCGATCGGCATGCCGGCCCAAGCGCTCCAGCCATGCGCGTTGACCGTGATGCCGAGCAGCAGCGCGGCGGTGCCGTGGCGGACGATCAGCGGCAGCCTGGTCCACAGCCCCTCGCCGTGGTGCGCGACATGCGCCTTCCAGAGCTGCGCGAGGCTGGGCCCGAGCCGTCGACCGGCAAGCACGCCCAAAGTGAGCGCGATGAGGACCAGTCCGCCCGCGATCGCGGCCTCGATCGCGTCGGCGCGGGTGGGGAGCGACAGGCCATTGCTGGCGAGCCAGGTGTGAAGGTTCGTCATCCGCGCGCCGCCGCGAAGCGGTCGAGCCCGGCGGCGAGATCGTCCATCAGATCGTCCGTGTCCTCCAGCCCGATCTGGAGGCGGACGAGCGGGCCGGCGAAGTCGGGCGTGGTGGCAGTGCGATGGCGTGCGGGATCAATCGGGAGCGCGAGGCTCTCGAACCCGCCCCAGCTGTACCCGATGCCGAAGTACCGCAGCCCGTCGATCAGCGCCGCGCGCGCGGCCTCGTCGCCACCGGCGAGCGCGAAGGAGAACAGGCCCGACGATCCGGCGAAGTCGCGCGCAAAGGCCTGATGGCCGGGGCAGGAGGGCAAGGCAGGATGGAGCACGCGCGCCACCTCCGGCCGCGTTTCCAGCCAGCGCGCGATTCTGAGCGCGCTTTCCTCATGCTGGCGAAGCCGCACCGCCATTGTCCGGAGGCCGCGGCTGCCCAGCCAGGCGTCGTCAGGGCTGGCGACTTGCCCGAGCTGGAAACTGGTCTCGCGCAGGCGCCGGAAGTGGCCGGGCGCGGCGGTGACACTGCCCAGCATCACGTCCGAATGGCCGACGACGTATTTGGTGCAGGCGAGGATCGAGAGGTCCACGCCGTGGGTGACGGCGGGGAACAGCAGGGGCGTCGCCCAGGTGTTGTCGAGCAAAGTGACGATCCCGCGTGCCTTGGCCACCGCGCAGATCGCGGGCACGTCCTGCACCTCGAAGGTCAGGCTGCCGGGACTTTCCATCAGCACCGCGCGGGTCTTCTCGGTGAACAGTTCGGCAATGCCGGCGCCGATCAAAGGATCATAGAAACGGGTGGTGATGCCGAAGCGCTTGAGCAGGCCGTTGGCGATGCCGCGAGTGGGATCATAGGCGCTGTCGACGCAGAGCAGCTCGTCGCCAGGCAACAGCGCGCTGAGCAGCGCTGCGGCGATCGCGGCGACGCCGGAAGGATAAAGGAAGGTCGCCTCGGCGCCGGGCTCCAGCTCGGTCAGCGCCTCGGCGAGGCTCCACTGCGTCGGCGCGCCGCGGCGGCCATAGAACAGGCGGTGGTGCGTATCGCGCCCACCCGCCGCGCGCAGGTCGGCGACGCTGTTGTAGAGGTGGGTGGAGGCGCGCCAGACCGGCGGGTTGACCACACCTTGGGTCCACTCGGGGCGGCGGCCGGCGGAGACGACCTTGGTGGCGGGCTTGTCGCTCATGCCCGGCCGGTCGCCTTCAGGGTGGCGGGATCAGCGCCCCATTCGGCCCAGCTGCCGTCATAGACCGACGCATCCCGGCCGATCAGGTGGAGCGCGAAGGCGATCGCCGAGGCGGTGACGCCCGACCCGCAGGTGGCGATCACCGGCCGATCGGGATCAACTCCGTGCGCGCCGAAGACCGCACGCAACTCGTCGTCGCATTTCCAGGTGCCGTCCGCATTGAACAGCTGCGCATAATGGAGGTTGATCGCCCCGGGCATGTGGCCGGGAACTACGCCGGGCCGCGGTTCCGCCTCTTCGCCGGCGAAGCGCGAGGGGGAGCGGGCGTCCACCACCTGCACGCTCCTGCTCTCCAGCGCTTCGCGGGTGCCGGCGAGATCGATGATGCCGCAGTTGCGTTCGCGCGGCGTCAGGTGGCGCGGCTTCGGTGATGCAAGACCGCTGTCGAGTGGCCGGCCCTCGGCGCACCATTTCGCCAGCCCTCCATCAAGGATCGCCACATCGATCCCGAAGCTGCGGAACATCGCCCAGCCGCGCGCGGCGGTGTGATGCGGCGAGTTGTCATAGAGGACGATCCGGTTGCCGTCGCCGACCCCGAGCCGCGACAGACGAGAGGCGAACTTCTCAGGGCTTGGCAGCATCATCGGCGCGGGATTCGTGGTGTCGACCAGTTCGGCGAGATCGAGGAACACCGCGCCCGGAATGTGCGCGGCACCGAACTCCGCGCGCGCATCTCGCCGCTCCCCCGGTAGGAACCAGGTGCAGTCGATCAGCCGCAGGTCCGGCGCGGTCAGTTCGGCAGCGAGCCAGTGCGTGTCGACGAGGCTTTCCAAGGCGGGCTCCATTGCGATGCGCGGACCTACCACGATCGGCGCAAGGTGAAAGCATGGAGCTTCTCCCGTGATCTGGCGCCGGCAGGGCTCGGCGCCTATCTCGCCGCCATGACCCTGCATCTTGGCAAGACCAGCCCGCTTCCAACCTCTCCGGAAGACGCGGTTCTCGACTATGTTCCCAATCCCCGCCCCGGCCGCACGTATCTGGTCCGCTTTGCCGCGCCCGAGTTCACGTCGCTGTGCCCTGTGACCGGCCAGCCCGATTTCGCGCATCTGGTGATCGACTATGTCCCCGGCGACACCATCGTTGAATCGAAGTCGCTCAAGCTGTTCCTGGGCAGTTTCCGCAACCATGCCGCCTTTCACGAGGATTGCACCGTCGGCATTGGCGAACGGCTCGTCGCGGAGATAAACCCCGTATGGCTGCGGATCGGCGGATACTGGTATCCGCGCGGCGGCATTCCCATCGACGTTTTCTGGCAGTCTGCCGCACCGCCTTCCACGCTCTGGCTGCCGGATCAAGGGGTTAGCGGCTATCGCGGCCGCGGTTGATCCAGGTTAGCAGAGCGCTGCACTGCAACACGAATGCAACCTAAACCTCGGGGCGGCGTTCTTCCTCAAAGCAGCGGTGATGCCGCCGCCACTCCAGAGCGAAGGTAGGGATGACCGGAGATCGCATCGCAGCCGGCATGGGCGCGCCCGTGAGCCACATCGCCCTGATCGGCAACTTTCTGCCGCGCAAATGCGGCATCGCAACCTATACGACCGATACGTTTGCGGCCCTTCGGTCGCGCTTCCCGGAACTGCGGGTCGACGTCTATGCGATGGACGATCATCCGGGGCGCTACGCCTATCCGCCCGAGGTGACCGCGGCAATCGCACAGGACGAGCGCGCCGCGTACATCGAGGCGGCGCGGAAGATTGAGACCAGCGGGGCGGAGGCGATCTGGCTTCAGCACGAATATGGCATCTATGGCGGCTCTGCCGGCGAGCACATCCTCGCTCTGCTTGACCGCACCTCGCTGCCGCTGATCGTGACGCTGCATACGGTGCTGGAGCAGCCGAGCACCGAGGAACGGCGCGTGATGGAGGCGCTGCTGCGCCGGGCCTCGCGCGTGATCGTGATGGCGGAGCGCGGGCGCGAGATCCTGACGCGGGTGCATGGCGCCAATCCGCGCGCGATCGTCATGATCCCGCACGGAGTGCCCGATCGCGCGCTGGCCGATCCGTCGCTGTTCAAGGCACGCTTCGGCTGGGAGGGGCGCAAGGTCGTGCTGACCTTCGGCCTGCTGGCGCCGAACAAGGGGATCGAGACGATGATCGAGGCGATGCCCGCCATCGTCGCGCATCATCCCGACGCCATCTATGTCGTGCTCGGTGCCACCCATCCGAACCTGGTGGCCCAGCACGGCGAGCGGTATCGCGACCGCCTGAAGGCGCTCGCCGGTTCGCTCAACGTCGCGGACAACGTCGCCTTCATCGACGCCTTCGTCGACCACGACGACCTGATCGACTATCTGCAGGCGGCCGACATCTATGCGACGCCGTACAACAATCCGGCTCAGATCACGAGCGGGACGCTGAGCTACGCAGTAGGGGTCGGCAAGCCCGTCGTCTCAACTCCGTACGTCCATGCCACCGAGATCCTGGACGACGGCCATGGCGTGCTCGTCGATTTCGGCGACAGCGCCGCCTTCGCGCGCGAGATCGACCGGCTGCTCTCCGACGATGCGGCGCGCGGCAGTCTTGCCCAGCGTGCCTTCGCGCGCGGCCGTACGATGATCTGGCCGCGCCTGGCCGAGTCCGCCCTCCAGGAGATCGGCGAGATGGTGGCCGCCCGCCCTAGCCGGATTCCGCCCAAGGCGGTGCCCACCGACATTTTGGCGCCCGACTTGGCAGCGGTGGAGCGGATGAGCGATTCGACCGGCATGCTCCAGCATTCGGTGTTCTCGATCCCGGATCGACGCCACGGTTATTGCATCGACGACAATGCCCGCGCGCTGATTCTGATGAGCCAGATCGAGGATGTGGAGCCGGTCCGGCGTGACCGGTGGATGACCATCTATGCGTCCTTCATTCAATATGCCTGGAATCCGGAGGCGCGGCGTTTCCGTAACTTCATGAACTACGACCGCACGTGGTGCGAGGACGTGGGGTCGGAGGACTCGAACGGCCGCACCCTATGGGCGCTGGGCGTCACCGCGCGCGACGCGCAGGAGCGCAAGCATCGCGAATGGGCGATCGCGCTGTTCGACACCACGGCCAGCCTGGCCTTCGACCTCGGCAGCCCGCGCGCGCAGGCCTTTGCGATGCTGGGCGCCGCCGCGGTGCTGGAGGCGCATCCGGGTCACGTCCTGGCGAAACAGATCCTGCGACGGTTCCCGGACGAGCATCTCGCGTTGCTCGACGAGGCGCGCCGGCCGGAATGGGAATGGTTCGAAATCGTCCTAGCCTATGACAATGCCCGCCTGCCCGAGGCGCTGTTGCGCGCTGGCAAGGCGCTGGGCCGCGAGGACCTGGTCCGCTGCGGTGTCCAGACGCTCGATTGGATCGCGCGCAAGCAGATCTCCGCGGAGGGCAAGTTCCGCGCGGTGGGCTCCGAGAGCTTCGGCCGGGTCTATGCCGAGCCGCTCCCCTTCGACCAGCAGCCGCTGGAGGCGCAGGGGATGGTGGAGGCGTGCCGGGCGGCGTTCGACGCGACCGGAGATCGGCGCTGGGTGGCGGAAGGCGAGCGCGCCTATCACTGGTTCCTGGGCGCCAACGATCTCGACCTGCCGCTCGCCAGCGTCGCCGATGGAGGTTGCTTCGACGGGCTGATGCCGACCGGGCTCAACCGGAATCAGGGCGCCGAGTCGATCCTCGCGCTGCAACTGGCCACGTGCGCGATTTCGGGGCTTTCAAAGGCAGCGGAAAAAGTGTCAGGGCGCGCGGACGCCGCGGCCTGAAAAACCGCGGCGCAGCGGACTAGCTACCCGAGGGGCGCCTTGAAGCTTTTCAATCACTATCTTCGGCTGCACGCCGATCCGTCGCGTGTCGTGGTGCGGCCGTTCCATCTCGGCTGGCAGGCCAATGGCGGCGCACAGAGCCGCTCGCAGCGGCTGATCGGCGCCGTGTTGGAGATGAGCGAGAGCGAGGCTGCGGCGCAGCTGGAGGCGGTGCTCAAGGACTTCGAGCAGCGCCACTGGCAGACCCGGCGCGTGTTCATGAGCCGCTATGACGAGATCGCGGCGGCGCACGGGCTGCATGACGATGCGATCGGCGACACCAAGCGCCAGCTGATCGGCGCCTATTTCTGCCACGAATACAGCTATGCCGCCGCCGCGCTGATGAACCCCAGCGCGGTGCCGCACCACGATCAGTCGGGCATGCCGAAGGGATCGGTGCGGATGATCATGTCGCTGCGCGCGGTGGGGGAGGGGCACATCTCGTCCGTCGCGTTCCGCGAGGGGATCATCACCACCGAAAGCCAGCTCAAGCTCGCGCCCGAGGCCCCCTTCGCCACCGCCACCGACACGATCGGCACCAGCGAGGACGAGCCGCCACACGGGCCGGTGACAGTCTATCGCCATCGTGATTCGACGCTGTCCGGCACGGTGATCTTCCCGATCACCGAGGCACAGTCGAAGGGCTTGGAGGACCTGCGCCTCGTGCAGTTCACGCACGACGACGGCGCCGTCGAGTGGCTGGGCACCTATACCGCGTTCAATGGCGCGACCATCCAGTCGGAGCTGATGCGCACGCGCGACTTCCGCGCCTTCGATCTGGTGCCGATGACCGGCAGCGCGTCGCGCAACAAGGGCATCGCGCTGTTCCCGCGCAAGGTGGGCGGGCGCTATCTCTCGATCGGCCGGCAGGATGGCGAGAACCTGTACCTGCTTTCCACCGACGACCTGACCCATTGGGACGACGGCCAGCTCATCCTCAAGCCCGAGAGCCCCTGGGAATATGTGCAGATCGGCAACTGCGGGCCGCCGATCGAGGTGGACGAGGGCTGGCTGCTGCTGACCCATGGCGTCGGGGCGATGCGCAAATATTCGATCGGCGCCGCGCTGCTCGACAAGAACGATCCGTCCAAGGTGATCGGCCGTACGCGCGAGCCGATCCTGGCGGCGGCGGACCAGGACCGCGAAGGCTATGTGCCCAACGTCGTCTATACCTGCGGCGCGATGCGGATCGGCGGCAAATTGTTCATGCCTTATGGCATCGCCGACAGCTCGGTGGGCTTCGCCTTCGTGGAGATCGCGGACCTGCTCGCGGCGATGTGAGCGGTGTTTGTCGTCATCCCCGCTTTCGCGGGGATGACGGTTGAGGTCAGTGTGCCGCCGCCCGCTGCGCCGCGCGGTAGAGCCACACCGTCAGCCCGCCGAACACCGCGAGGCCCGCGAACAGCGCCGGAGTGGCGAACCCCGGCCCCACCAGCGCCAGCGGCGCATCGCTGCCCGTGCCCGCCACCACGCCGGCAAACAGCACCCCGAAAAGGCTCTCGCCGACGATCATCCCGGTGGCGAGCAGCACGCCCATGCGCCGCGCACCCTCGGCATCGCGCGTCCGGTCCGCCCAGCGGTCGTAGACCGTGCCGAGGACCGCGCCGAGCACCACCGGCAGGATTACCGCCATCGGCAGGTAGATGCCGATGCCCACAGCCAGCGGCGGCAGGCGCAGGCGTCGCGCCGCGCCGAGTCCCTCGTCCAGTGCGACGAAGATCACACCCGCCAACGCGCCCCAGCCCAGCATCGGCCAGTTGAGATCGCCGCCCAGCACGCCAGTGGCCAGCGCGGAGATCAGCCCGGCCTGCGGCGCCGCCAGCGCCTCCGGCCCGGCGCCCGGCGCGCCGGCGAAGCCGAAGGCGGTGTTGAGCACGCTGAGCACCGGCGGCACCACCAGCGAGCCGAACACAACGCCGATCACCAGCGCGACTTGCTGCTTCCATGGCGTCGCGCCGACGATCTGGCCGGTCTTCAGGTCCTGGAGATTGTCGTTGGAGATCGTGGCGATGCCGAAGACCAGGCCGGTGACGATCAGCGCGAAGGCGATCATCGCCTGCGTCGTCCCCGCGGGTGCGCCGCGGCCGAACAGCGCGACCAGCATCAGCGACGCGGCAAGGATCGAGAGGATGCCGATCGCGGAGACGGGCGAGTTGGACGCGCCGATCAGCCCGGCCATGTATCCGCACACCGCCGCGATCAGCAGGCCGACCACCACGACGAAGACCAAGGCCGCGACCACCAGCAGCGCCGCGGAGCCGGACAGCGGGCCGGATGCGACCACGCTCCACAGCAGCCACGCGATCGGCACCAGGGTCGCGAGTGCCACCCCGGCGACGATGCCGATCGGCAGGTCGCGCTCGCCCAGCGCCATCACCTCGCCCGCGCCGCGCGCCCGCGATGCCGCCAGCGCGCCACGCACGCCGCCGATCACCGGCCGAGCGATCTTGATCAGCGTCCACACCGCGGCGACGCCGATCACGCCCGCGCCGAAAAAGCGTACCTCGTCGCGGAACACGGTGGTCGCCCAGGCTTCGACCTCGCCCGACATCGGCGCGGCGCCGGTGAGGATCGGCAGCAGGATCCACCAGCCGACCACGAGGCCGAGCAGCTGCGCCATGCCCACCGACAGGCCGACGAGGTGGCCAACGCCGAACAGCGCGAACGAAAGCCCGCCCGAGATGCCGGTCGCCCCCGCGCCAACGCGGAACCAGGTGGCCGCCTCCGCCGCGACCAAGCGCAACTGCGTGAGTAAAGCGAAGCCTGCGGAGGCGAGGCTGCCGAGCACCAGCAGCCTTAGGCCGCGTGCGCTCTCCTCCGCGCCCTCGCGACCAGCGGAGCCGACGATCAGCACCTCGGCAGCGGCGCGTCCCTCGGGATAGGGCAGGTCCGTATCGACCACGAGCGCGCGGCGCAGCGGCACCGAGAACATCACCCCTAGGATGCCACCCGTGCCGGTGATCGCCGCGGTGGTCCAGAACGGGAAGTCCTGCCACCAGCCGATCATCACTAGGCCCGGCAGCACGAAGATGATCGCCGCCAGCGTGCCCGCGGCGCTCGCGATCGTCTGGACGATGTTGTTTTCTAGGATCGAGCTGCCCGGCAGCAGCCGCAGGATCGCCATGGAGATCACCGCGGCGGGGATTGAGGTGGCGAAGGTAAGGCCCACCTTGAGGCCGAGATAGACGTTGGCGGCGGTGAACAGCAGGGTGATCGCGCCGCCGAGCAGGATGCCGCGGATCGTCAGTTCGGCCGGATGAGGCATGGTCATAGGCGCGGTCTGCCAGAGGCGCAGGGTTGGCGCCAGATGGCGGATTGCGCCGGATGTTGGCGTGGTATTCGTCGCCTCGTCGCCTGCCGGTCGCTAAGTCATTGATCGTTAAGGCGTGCTGGAGTTGGCACGGAAGGTGCGGAGCGTGGTGCAATCCCGCTTTCAGGAGCCCAGACGATGACCGCCCACACCGACGCCCATACCGACGCTCCCAAGGACAACCTGTTCGGCGTGTGCAATGCGCTGGGCGAGGACTTCGGCTTCAATCCCCTTTGGCTGCGGATCGGGCTGGCGGTCGCCTTCCTGTTCGCGCCGGTGGGTGTCGCGCTCGGCTATTTCGCCGTCGGTGGCGCCGTCCTCGCCGCACGCTGGATGTTCCCCGATCCGAACCGCAAGCCGCGCGAAGCGCCGCGGCCCTGGCTGCTGACGCCGGAAGCGGCACCCGCGTCGGCGCAGTCCGAGGAGATCGAATACGCTAAGGCGGCGTAACGGCCTCGACAAACCCGCCCGCCATGATCATTCGCCAGCCGATACGGGCTGAAGGATCGGACATGACGGCGTTGCGGGTGGCATTGGCGGGGCTGGGCACGGTGGGCGGCGGGGTGATCCGCGTGCTTGATGCGAATCGCGAGCTGATCGCCCGCCGTGCAGGCCGTCCGATCGAGATCGTTGCCGTCTCCGCGCGCGACCGCAGCAAGGATCGCGGCGTCGATCTGAGCCGCTTCGCTTGGGAAGACGACACGCAGGCGCTCGCCCGCTCGGAGGCGGATGTGGTGATCGAACTGGTCGGCGGCGCCGATGGCCCCGCGCTGGCGCTGGCCCGCGCGACGCTCGCCGCCGGCAAGGGATTGGTCACCGCCAACAAGGCGATGCTGGCGCACCACGGCCTCGAGCTCGCCGATGCCGCCGAACGCGCGGGCGCGGCGCTCAAGTTCGAGGCGGCGGTCGCTGGCGGCATCCCGGTGATCAAGGGGCTGCGCGAGGGCGCCGCCGCCAACGAGATCGCGCGGGTCTATGGCATCCTCAACGGCACCTGCAACTTCATCCTCAGCAAGATGGAAGCGGAAGGCCGCGACTTCGCCGAGGTGCTCGCCGAGGCGCAGACGCTGGGCTATGCCGAGGCGGACCCGAGCTTCGACATCGATGGCGTCGATGCCGCGCACAAGCTGTCGATCCTCGCCAGCCTCGCTTTCGGCACGCGCCCGGCATTCGGGGCGGTGGCGATCAGCGGTATCCGCGCGGTGCTGGCCGCCGACGTCGCCGAGGCACGGGCGCTGGGATATCGCATCCGCCTGCTCGGCGTCGCCGAGGCGGGCGCGGATGGGCTGTTCCAGCGCGTCCATGCGCATCTCGTGCCCGAGAACCATCCGCTCGCCCATGTCACCGGCGCGACCAATGCGGTGGTGGCAGAGGGCAATTTCGTCGGCCGGCTGCTGTTCCAGGGTGCCGGGGCGGGGGAGGGGCCGACCGCCAGTGCGGTGGTCGCGGACCTCATTGATATCGCACGCGGCGAGTTCGGCCCGCCCTATGCCATGCCCAGCCACGCGCTGGCCGCGATGGAGGCGGCCGATGGCGGCAAGCGGCGCGGCCGGGCATACCTGCGCTTCACCGTCGCGGATCGCGTCGGCGTGCTTGCCGAGATCGCCGCGGCGATGCGCGACGCCGGTGTCTCGATCGAAGGCCTGATCCAGCGCGGCGCCAACCCGGACGGCAGCGTGCTGGTCGCGATCGTGACGCATGAGGTCGCGGAGTCCAGCGTCGCCGCGGCGCTGGAGCGGCTGCGCGGGTCGCAGAGCCTGATCGGCCAGCCGATGTGGATGCACATTCTCGGCTGAGCGCAGCCTATTTGCCCACTACGAAAAACACCGCGGTGGCTACCGCACAGGCAAATGCACCGGCATGGCGCTTTCGAACTGCCGTTACCGCCACCGACATGGTGCAGTTCGACAGGACGAGCAGCACGTTTGTAGGTATGCAGGGCGCTTATCCCCCCGCCTCCGTTCGTGTCGAGTGAAGTCGAGACGCCTGATTAGCGCATCTCGACGGCACTCAAAGCGAACGGGTTATATCCCAAGGTCCTGAGCTATCAGGGGCGCAGGGCCGCATCGTCCTCGTCGTCGAGATCGTCGTCGGCATCGCCGTCTTCGAAATCCTCCTGAGCGTCGTCCTCGTCCATGTCATTCTCTTCGAGGTCTTCGTCGTCGAGATCGTCCCCCGACGTCTCCACCCCGACCTCGCCGTCTTGCATGGCAAGCTCGTCCTCATCGTCGAGGTCCTCCTCATCCAGACCGAGGTCAGGATCTAGATCGACGAGCACGGTGCCGTCGCTCGGACCATTGCGGGTTGCTTCCAGGATCTCGGCGCGCTGGCTCTCGTCGTAGCCGTCCTCGTCATAGCCGTCGTCGCCCGACCCGTGGCTTTCCACCTGATGACCGCCCATCGTCCTGTCTCCCGCTAACTGGTCTGGCGCGAACGGCGGAAGCGGCGGGCGGGTTCCTCGCTCAGCGGCGGAACAGGCGCCCACGCTCGGTGACCAGCACCGCCAGCAGCGCTGCGAGGCCGCAAGCGAGGAACCCGACCGAGAGCGGCGCGGTCGATCCGTCGAACGCCTGCCCGATCACCGCGCCGATGGTGACGCCGACGGCGACGCTGAGAAAGCCCTGCACACTCGATGCGGTGCCGGCGATATGCCCCATGTTCTCCATCGCCATGGCGGAGAAATTGGAGGTCGCCAGTCCGAAACAGGCCATGGTGATCGCCTGGAGCACCACGAACACCAGCAGCGTTTCCCATCCGGCCGCCGCGATCGTGAGGTGCACGGCGCTGGTCGCCACGAGCCCTAGCATGGCGGCGTGGCTGATCAGCCGCATGCCGAGCCGCATCACCAGCCTGGCGTTGGAGAGATTGGCGAGCGCCATCAGCACGGAGGTGGCCGCAAAGATCGCGGCAAGAAGATCGGGGCGGCGGAAGACGTCGGCGGTGATCTGCTGGATCGAGTTGAGATACCCGTAGAGTGCGCCCAGCAGCACGCCCGAGGCGAGCGAATAGCCGAGGGAATAGCGGTCCTGGACGGTCAGCCGCCAGCCGTTCATGATCGACCGCAGCGACAAAGGGGTGCGATCCTCCGGGTGGAGCGTCTCGGGCAGTCTGGCGGCGAACCAGGTAAGGACCAGCAGCGTCACCGCGGCGATCGTCCAGAAGATCGCGCGCCAGTCGCCGAACAGCAGCACCGCGGATCCGAAGGCGGGGGCAAGGATCGGCACGATCATGAACACCATGAAGGTGATCGACATCACCCGCGCCATCGCACGACCGGAAAAACAGTCGCGCACGATCGCGATCACGACCGTGCGGCACGCCGCGACCATCGCACCGCCGAAGATGCGGGCAGCCAGCAGCAGGGTGAAGCTGCCGGAAACGGCCGCAAGCGCGTTCGCGATCGCATACAGCGACAGCGTCCAAATCAGCATGCGGCGGCGACCGAAGCGATCGGCCAGAGGCCCATGGGCGAGCTGCGCTACGCCGAAACCGGCAACGAAGGCGGTGACCACGAACTGACGAGCGTTGGGAGACGCGACGTCCAGTGATTCGCCGATCGCGGGAAGGGCAGGCAGCATCGAATCGATCCCGAGCGCCGTCAGCGACATCAGCGCAGCGGTCAATGCGACGAACTCGGCGAAGCCGATCGGTGCCTGGTTCTGCCGGGTGGTGTCGGGGTCCTCGCGAGCCATAAGCGTCTAGGTAGGCGCTCGTGCTGCATTGCAACAGCAACAATCGCGCATGGCCCGGTCCCGTGGAGGGCTGGCAAGCGGTGGCAACCGCTCGACGGGAACGATCGTCATCGGCTAGGCGATTGCGCCTTATGGCAGACACGCAGATCCCGACCCTGAGCCTGAACGACCAGGGTCATGACGCCGAAGGGTTCGCCAGGGCATTCGGAGCCTCGTTCGAGCGGTTCGGTTTCGCCGTGGTCGCCGACCACGGCATTCCGCAACCGCTGATCGATCGCGCCTGGGCGATGACGGAGGCGTTGTTCGCACTTCCCGATTTGGAGAAGCGGCGCTTCCACGTGCCCGGCGGCGGCGGTGCGCGCGGCTACACGCCCTTTAAGACCGAGATCGCCAAGGGGGCGAGCGCGGTGGACCTGAAGGAATTCTGGCACGTCGGTCGCGAGCTGCCGACAGGGCACCGTTTCGCGGATGCGATGCCGGCAAACGTCTGGCCCGATCGGCCGGAGGGATTTCGCGAGACGTTCGTGGAGCTGTTCGCCGCATTCGACCGCGCCGGAGACCGGCTGTTGTCCGCGATCGCGCGCTATCTGGGTCTGTCACCCGATTGGTTCGACCCGGCAGTGCGCGACGGCAACTCGGTGCTGCGGCTGCTGCACTATCCGCCGATCGCCGCGGACGCTGAAGGGGAGCGTGCCGGCGCACACGAGGACATCAACCTCATCACCCTGCTGCTCGGCGCAGAAGAGGCGGGGCTGGAACTGCTCGACCGTGACGGCCGCTGGCTGCCGATCCGCCCGCCCGAGGGCGCGATGGTGGTGAACGTGGGCGACATGCTCCAGCGGCTGACCAATCACGTCCTGCCGTCCACCACGCACCGCGTCGTCAATCCACCGGCGGAGCGGCGTGGCGCGTCACGCTATTCGATGCCGTTCTTCCTGCATCCTGCGCCCGACTTTCTGATCCGCACGCTGCCGGGCTGCGTCTCGGCGGCACACCCGGACCGCTATCCCGATCCGATCACAGCGCACGATTATCTGCACGAGCGGCTGGTCGAGATCGGGCTGATCAAGGCCTGAGCGATTCGCTTCACACGGTTGGCCGCACGCGGTTGCGCCACTCGAACCAGCCGCCGCCAGAGCCTTTCGGGTAGGCTGGGCGGGCAACATTGGCAGCGTGCGCATGCGGGGCCACCGTCGCGGCGGTCACCGGCGCAGCGCGGGCAAGCCGGGCATTCTCCTGCTCCAACTCGCGAACGCGGGCGTTGAGCTCGGCGATACGCGCATCCTGGTCGCGGCGGTAGACCGCGTGCGCCTCGCGCTCGTCGGCGTAGCGCTGCTTCCAGCGGCGGCCGCCGGGATGGCTTGCCAGCCCGAACAGCCAGCCCGCCACCAGCGCCACCGCCAGAGCCACCCATTGTGTGGTCGTCGTGAACAGCATCCCTGCCTCCTGTTACGGAGGCATAACGATGCGCTCGCTTCGCCGTTCCTATTATCCAGTCCGTCATCGCGAGCGAAGCGAAGCAGTCCAGATGTCCGCGCGCTGCCTAGATCGCTTCACATCGCTCGAAATGGCGGATCAATCTCCCGTCATCCCGCTTTAGCCGCCGCCGATTAGAGAGTCGGCAATCGAGCAGGAGGCCGGGCCGAGAATGACGATGAACAGCACCGGCAGGATGAACAGGATCAGCGGCACGGTCATGATCGCGGGCAGGCGCGCGGCCTTTTCCTCGGCCCGCATCATCCGCTCGTTGCGGAACTCGGCGGAAAGCACGCGGAGCGCGGAGGCGAGCGGCGTGCCGTATTTCTCCGTCTGAATCATGGTGGTGACGACGCCGCGCACCGCATCGAGCGCGACCCGCTGGGCGAGGTTCTCGAATGCCTGGCGCCGGTCTGTGAGGAAGCCCAGCTCGATCGCGGTCAGCGCGAATTCGTCGCCCAGTTCGGGATAGGCGCGGCCCAACTCCTTGGACACGCGGTGGAAGGCGGCATCGACGGTGAGGCCCGCTTCGGCGCAGATCACCAGCAGGTCCAGCGCGTCGGGCAGGCCCTTGCGGATCTTCTCGCTGCGCTTGGTGATGGTGTTCTTCAGCCAGATGTCGGGGGCTTTGTAGCCGAGCAGCAGCGTACCGGCGACCGCGCCATAGCGCTTCAGCGGACCCCAATCGGGAAAATACTCGATCCAATAGACCATGAAGATCACGATCGAGCCGAGCACGATCGGCAGCACCAGCCGCCCGAAGATCACCGCGGGCGCCCATTCCTTGGAACGGATACCCGCCTGCATCAGCTTCTGCTGCGCGTCTTTGAGTTGGCTGTCCTGGAGGACCTGGAGTGTCGACAGGAAGGCGCGGATGCGATCGGCGGTCTCGTTCTTCTGGACCAGGCGGGCGCGACGCTTGCTGGTGGAGGCGGTGATGCCAGCCTTCAGCTGCTCGCGACGATCGTTGAGTGCCTTGACGCGCTTCACCATCGGATCGCGCACGCTGAGCGCAGCATAGATCGCCACCATCACGGCGACTGCCGCGACCGCCGACAGCAGGGTCGCCACCCAGAGCACGTCGACGCCGAGCAGCGTTGGTCCCGCGGTTTCGCCCATCGCCCGTGTTCCTCAGATCTCGAAGTTGATCATCTGGCGCATGATGTACGCACCGATCGCCATCCAAACCATTGCGCCCAAGCCCGCCACCATCAGGCGCTGGTCCACAAAGAATTGCTGCATGTAGTTGCCGCTGATGAACCAGATCAGCCCGAAAACGATGAACGGCAGCGATCCGATGATCAGCGCCGAAGCCTTGGACTCGGAAGACATGGCCTTGATCTTCAGCTTCATCTGGCCGCGCTGGCGCAGCACGGTGGCGAGGTTCTGAAGGGTCTCCGCCAGATTGCCGCCGGTCTCGCGCTGGATGGCGATACTGATCACGAAGAACTGGAACTCGGGCGTCTGGAGCCGGTCCGCCGTTTCCTGGAGCGCGGCGTCCATCGATCGCCCGATCTTCATCTTGTCCGCGACCGACCGGAACTCCTCGCCGACCGGGCCGGGAACCTCGCTGCCGACCACGCCCATCGTCTCGGTGATCGGGAGACCCGAGCGGAGCCCGCGGACAAGAAGCTCGATCGCGTCCGGGAACTTGGTGGTGAAGCGGGTTACGCGCCGGTTGATGAAAAATCCGACCACGAAGTGCGGCAGGCCCAGCCCGATCACCAGACCAAGCAGCGCGGCGAGCGCGATGGGCAGGCCCAGCCACCAGAACAGCAACGCGCCGCCCATCAGCAGCGCGAGGGTGGCGATGCCATACTGGCCCATCGTCCAGGGTTTGCCGGTGCGCACCAGACGCTGGCGCAGCTCTGCAGGCCGCGGCAGGAACCGCGCCGCCGCCTTGTCCGCCTTGGTCGCGGAGCGGCCGGTGATCCGCCGCATCTGCGCATCGATCGCCGCGGACGCGGAGGTGGAATGCCGCTCGCGCACCGCGCCCAGGCGGCGGTTGCCGGCCCGAGCCGCGGACGGCCCCGCGAAGGCGACGGCGATCATCCCCAGCGTGAGCAGGGCGCCAAGCGCAAGCAGGCCCAACTGCAACAGCGGCATCTCAATAGTCCTCCAGATCGCGCGCGGCCGAAGCGATCACTTGTCCTTCTTCGCCAGCTTGCCCCTCAGGTCGCTGAACCGTCCGACCAGCGACATGCCCTTCTTCTTGCCCGCGTCCGGCCCGGCGACGTCTACATCCGCTGCCGCGCAGACGCCGCGTGCGAGCGAAGACAGCGGTGCCACCGTCTTGGAAGCCTTGCCGGCCTCGGCCAGCGGCTTTCCCAGCTTGGCCGCCTGACTTGCCAGCTTCTGGTCTGCCGGGATCACGTGATCGATCTTGCGCTCGATCGACAGTTCGAAATCCTTCTGGCTGATCTCCAGCTGGGTTGCGGGCGGGACGCGATTGGCGACGACGATCACTCGCGCCGCCGGCGCGTTCGAGCGCAACCAAGAGAGGATACGAATCGAATCCCGCGCCGCCGCCAGCGTCAGTTCGGTGCAGACCACGATCACCTGGATGTCGCTGACCAGATGGGGATGCTGGACCAGCATGCTCCGCGGCAGATCGATCACGGTGCATTCAAAGGCGGCGCGCATCTCCTCCTGAAGCTGGTAGAAGGCGGCACCGTCGGTCATCACCGGAGAACTGATCGGCGCTTCGGCCGAAAGGACCGCCAGCTTCTCCGAGGCGCGTACCATCGCGCGCTCGATGAACAGGCCGTCAATGCGGCTGGGGTTCTCGATCGCGTCGGTGAGGCCGCGGCCGGGTTCGAGATCGAGTGCCAGTGCACCGGTGCCGAAATGAACGTCCAGATCCAGGATCGCGGTGGAGCGCGCTTCCTTCTCGCTGAGCAGCCAGGCGAGCGACGTGGCGATGGTCGAGGCGCCAGCGCCGCCGCGGGTGCCGATTACCGCCACGCTGCAATGAGGGCGATCGACGCCTGTCGCCTCCTGGTGCTTGGGCGCGGACAGCATTGTCTGCGCCTGCATGAAGCTGTCACGCAGCGCATCCGGATTGAGCGGCTTCAACAGATAGTCGTGGATTCCGCTCGCGATCAGGTCGCGATACAGCCGTACGTCGTTCACCTGGCCGGCGGCGATCACCACCGTGCCCGGCTCGCAGACCTCGGCCAGGCTGTTGATGTCGTTGAGCGGATCGCCCGATTCCGCTAGGTCGACGAACAGCACGCACGGGCTCGCCGAGACCGAGAGCGACTGCACGGCATTGCGCAGACCGCCCTTGTGGACCTTGTCGGCGGACCAGCCGAGGTCCGGCGCGACTGCGCGCAAAGTGGCGGCGGCGGTCTCGTCGCAGACATAGGCGACGAAGGGCTCGCGGTTCGCCACGCCCGCGGGTTTCCAGGGTGCGTTCATTCTACTTGCCTCCTGCGCCTTCGGCCTTCACCGCGGTGCCGCCCCCGCCGGTGGGCGCCGCCTTGCGGTAGCTGTCGATCGCCTTCGCCCCGAGCCGGGGATCATAGACCTCCGAGCCGGGCGCGCCGCGGACGAGGTCCATCGGGTTGGCGACCATCGCCGCCAGGTTGGTGTTCATGGCGCAACCGTAGTTGGACGTGGTGTGGTTCTCGTAGTCGGCGCCGGCGTACCGGGTGAAATCCGGACAACCGGGTACCGATGCGACGGCGCGGCTGACGATCACGCGGACGCTGCCTGGCGGCACGGCCTCCGCAGTGACCGGCGCGCCCTGGTCCACCATCAGCCCGAAGCGGGCCGCCTCGCGCGCGACATCGGTGTGAACCCGCGGCCCGTAGCCGCTTGGGTCGTCCACCGTGATGCGGTCGCCATAGCCCAGCCGCATGGTCGCGAACCAGTCGGCAACGCGGGCGACCTCGCCGGGTGCGAGGCCGGCAGGACCGGCGGTCACGTCAAAGGCATAGTCCTGCTGCTGGACCACCGGCTGGTGGACCGATTCAAGGCCGCGGTTCTCGGTGCCGGTTGCGGCACAGCCGCCGAGCGCCAGGGCCGGCGCGGCAACGGAAAGGAGGAGGGTTCGGAGCATCATGGCTTCAATCCTTGCTGGTCGCCGCGGGTCAGTCGCCGAAGCCGGGCATCGCGTCGCCGGAACGACCGTTGCGAGCCTGCGGCATGTCCATCGCTGCAGGTGGGAGCGGTTCGGAGCCCGCGGGCACCGCCGGCGCCGGCGGCACCAGCATCGGCTTGGGCCGGTCGCCGCCCGTCGTCCCGTCGGCAACCTGCCCCAGGAAGTTGCGGGCAAGATCGGTGGGCGCCTTGAGGCCGTCGGTCGGCAGGGCGATCGCGTTCGCGTCCACCGGCTTCACCAGATACGGCGTGATCACGATCACCAGCTCGGTCTCGTTCCGGCGCCAGCTGTTGGAGCGGAACAGCGCGCCCAGGATCGGCAGGTCGCCAAGGCCCGGCGTCTTGTCGACGGTGTTGTTCTGGCTGTTCTGGAGCAGGCCGCCGATGACCATGCTCTGGCCGGAGCCGAGGATCAGCGTGGTCTCCGCGCGCCGCGTGGTCAGCGCCGGGATGGTCGTGCGGTTGAGCGTGACCGCGCCGTCGGAGGAGAGCTGCGACACCTCCGGTCGAACCCGCAGCGAGATGCTGCCGTTCGACAGCACCGTCGGCGTGTAGGCGAGGCTGATGCCATATTGCTTGAACTCGACCGAAACGGCGCCAAGCCCCTGGCTGATCGGGATCGGGATCTCGCCGCCGGCCAGGAAGGTCGCGGTCTCGCCCGAAAGCGCGGTTAGATTGGGATTGGCGAGCGTCGACACCTGGCCAATCGTCTCGCCCAGATCGAGCGAGCCGAGGATGTCGAGCCCGAACAATCCTCCACCAAGGCCCAGGGTGGTACCCACGCCCTTCTGGATGATGCTGTAGCCCCGCCCCGTGATGCCGTTGCCGACCGCGACGGCGCCGCCCGGCGTATACTGGCTGGCGGAGGCACCCTGCGCGACGCCGAACTTGAACCCGCCCGTGCCGTCGACCGTCTGCACGTTCACGCCAAGGTTCTTGGAATAGCTGCGCGCCACTTCCGCGATGCGGACCTGGAGGTTGACCTGGAGGGGGGTCGCGGTGCGCAGCCGGCTCAGCACGCGGGTGCCCTCGCCGACGAACGCCTGCACCAGCTCCTGCGCTTCGGCCGCCTCTTCGGGCGAGCGGGTGGTGCCGGTCAGCAGCACGACGCCATTCATGGTCGTCGCGGTGAGATCAGCCTCCGGCATCGCCAGCTTCAGCATCGCGCCAACCGAGTCGTAGTTGTTGCCGACCCGGATCGTGGCGGAATAGACGATCGCGCCCGACTTGGTCGTCGCCGAGATCGTGGTCTCGCCCGTCTTCTTTCCGAAGACGTAGAGCTGGGTCGGCGAGCGGACCTGGACGTCGGCGATTTCCGAGTTGGCGACGAACAGGTCGCTCATCGGCTTCGACAGCGTGATCAGGCGACCGCGGTTGGTGGCGACCTGGACGATGCCGCCGGCGCGCGCGCTGGTCTGGGCAGGGGCGGCGGCGGGGATCGAGCCGACCGTGGCTGCCGCCAGGGCGACCGCGAGCGGCCAGCCGATCGGCTTGAGCAGGGTATGCATCAGTTCTTACCCCCAACAGGAACTTCGGTGACGGCATTGCCGCGGGCGATACGGATGACCGGGCCGGTGCGCGGCGCCGGCGTACCGGGCGCGGCGGCGGCGGTCGGCGCATCGCTGCGCGGGCTGGGCACGGTGCGCCGCTGGAAGCGCGACACGTCTGCCCCGGTGACGAAGCTGGCGCTGCCCGCCTGCGGGCTGGCGGCGAGCTGGAGCATCATCGCCTTCTCGGCCTTCGGATCGTTGCCCGCCGGCACCTTGACGTCACCATTGGCGATCGCCTGCTCCAGCTCCGCCGCATTGTCGGCGATCGAGCGCAGCGACAGCGACAGCGAGCCAAGGGTCTGCGCCACCGCGATCTGCTCTGCGATCTTGGGCGTCGCCTCGACCGTCACGGTCGAGAAGGACTGGACGATCGTCTTGCCATCCTCGCCGACGCTCTTGTCGGTGCGCTGGTCGGTGGCGAGCACGCGCAGGTTGCGCATGATCGTCTCGGCCGCCTTGAGCGCGCCGCCTTCTCCCTCGCCGACGCTTGACGTCAGCACCAGGTCGATCCGGTCGCCCGGGAAAACGAAGCCAGCCACGGAGGTGGTCGCCGACACCGGCACCGTCACCGCGCGCATGCCCGGCCCCAGCGCCGCCGCCAGGAAGCCGCGGTCGCCCGGCTTCACCAGCGCCCCCTGGGTGACCGGCTGGCCAGCGGTGATCGGATTGCGCACGACGGTGCCGATCAGGCCCGCCATGTCGGTCGCATCCTTGGTGTAATAGGCGTTCTCGATCAGCTCCTTGGGCCAGGGCTGGAACTTCAGCGCCGCCGCATCCAGGATCGTGCCCACCGGCAGTGCCTTTGTGGCGACCAGCACCTGCGGACCGTCCGGCGCCACATTAGGCGCGGCCTCGGCCTGCGGGGCAGAGCCGCCCATGATCAGCGCCCGCGCGAAGAAGGCGGTGAGGCCTGCCACGATCAGCGCTCCGACGAGCAAAATGACCTTACGAGTATCCATGCTTTGCACCCGCATCTACTGGACGCCGATCGGCTGATCCGCCGCGCATCATCTAGGTAAACTGGTTAAAAACCGGTTCGCGAAACGCGAGAAGTCCGGCGACGGCGATTGCGACGCCATAAGGAACTTCCAGCGCCCGGGTCCGGCGAGCGAATTTGTGGTCGAGAACCATGATCACGGTGAGCACGCCGCCGATGATCGACATCACCATCAGCAGCATCAACAGCGCCGGTGGGGAAAGCCACAGCGCCAGCGCGCCGATCAGCTTGACGTCACCGCCCCCCATCTGGCCGAAGTGGAAGGCGACGCAGAACAGCGCGAACACGCCGACGGCAACGCCGATCTGGATGGCCAGGTCAGGCCATGGCGTCACGCCGCTGGCGAACCACCACAGCGGAGCGAGCAGCGCGATCGCACCGGTCTTGGCATTGGCGATCTCGCGATGGCGCGCATCCTCGATCCCGGCTGCGACCAACAGGCCGCCGAGAAAAGCGATCAGCGCAATCTGAAGAAGTGCCCACCCCATCCGGCGTTACGCCCTAGACGACAGGTATTCTCAAATCGTAACCATGACGGCAGATGAGCGCCCCCGCGAGCTTCCGACGCGCCGTGCCGACCGACGCGACCGTCTCCACCTGGCGCGCGCGCGACGGCTGGCCGCTGCGCCGCTTCGACTGGCCAGGGCGCGGGCGGGGTGCGATCCTGTTCCAGACCGGGCGCGCGGACGTGTTCGAGAAGTACCTCGAATCGTTCGCGCACTGGCATACGCTGGGATGGGCGGTGACGTCGCTCGACTGGCGCGGGCAGGGCGGTTCCGGCCGTTTGTCGGAGGACGCCAGGGTGGGGCATGCGGCCGACTTCCGGCCGTGGGTGGAGGATCTGGCGGCCGTCTGGGAGGAATGGGAGCCAGGGCCTGGACCGCGGGTGGTGATCGGCCATTCGATGGGCGGGCACCTCGTACTCCAGGCACTGCTGGAGGGCGCGATCGACCCCGAGGCGGCGGTGCTGGTCGCACCGATGCTGGGGCTGCGGGTTCCGTTCAACGCGCGGCTGGGGGAGCGAATCTCCGAGTTCATGCGCGACCGCGGCGACCCGGCGCGTCCGGCATGGAAGGCCGGCGACAAGCCGGGAAACCGGGTGAAGCGCCAGAAGATGCTGACCGGCGACGCCAGCCGCTACGAAGACGAGCAATGGTGGTACGAGCAGGTGCCCGACATCAAGCTGGGCCCGCCGAGCTGGGCGTGGCTGGCGCAAGCCTTTGCCGCCACGCGCGAGTTGCGGGGCGACGCGCGTCTGGAGATGCTCGACACGCCCATCCAGATGCTGGTCGCCGAGCGCGACGCGCTGGTCGATTCGCGCGCGGCGCTGGCGGTGGCGGAGCGTCTGCCCGACGTGGAACTGATCCGATTCGGACCCGAGTCGGGGCATGAGATCCTGCGCGAGGCCGATCCGGTGCGGGACCGGGCGCTGGCCGCGATCGATCGGTTCCTGGCCGAACGCTCCCCGTGAGCTTCTACGATATTGCCATTGTGGGCGCGGGGATTGCCGGCGCCACGCTTGCGGCCGCGATCGGCGGGCGGGCGCGGGTCGTGCTGATCGAGGGGGAGGACCAGCCCGGCTACCACGCCACCGGCCGATCCGCCGCCTTCTGGTCCGAAACCTATGGCGGGCCCGACATCCAGCCGCTGACCACCGCTTCCGGACCGGCGTTGCAGGCGGGTGGCTATCTGGAGCCGCTCGGCTCGCTGCACATCGGCCGGGCGGCGGATGCTGGGCGGGCGGAGGCCTTTCTGGCGGCGTTCGCCGGGTCGGGCGTGGTGCTGGAGCCGGTCGATCCGCACACTCTGGTGCCGGGGCTGCGGCCCGAGTGGACGATCGGCATTACCGAGCCGACCTGCGCCTATATCGACGTCGCCCGGCTGCATGCCGATGCGCTGGCGGCGGCGCGGCGGGCGGGCACGGTGCTGATGACCGGCGCCGCGGTGACGTCGATTGTGCCCGGCTGGACGATCGGAACGCGCGCGGGCGAGGTGCGCGCCGAGCTGCTGGTCAACGCCGCCGGCGCCTGGGCCGATGCGATGGCGCGGCTCGCCGGCGTCGCGCCGATCGGCATCCAGGCCTATCGCCGCACCATGGTGCAGCTACGCACCGATCCCCCACCGCCCGCGGGCCTACCGCATGTCGTGGACCTCGCCGGCGACTTCTACTTCAAGCCCGAGGCGGGCGGGCGGCTGTGGCTGAGCCCGCACGACGAGACCGCTACCGATCCGTGCGATGCCGCACCCGAGGAACTCGACGTCGCGCTGGCGATCGACCGGTTCGAGGGTGCGGTCGACTGGCGGGTGGCAGCGGTCGAGCGCCGCTGGGCCGGCCTGCGCTCCTTCGCCCCCGACCGCCGACCGGTGTACGGCTTCGCCAAGGGCTCCCCTTTCTTCTGGTGCGCAGGCCAGGGCGGCTTCGGCATCCAGACCGCACCCGCCGCAGCGGCGCTGGCGGCGGCGCTGCTACTGGGCGATGCGGTGCCCGACGGGGTTGATGCGGAGCGGTATGGGCCAGGACGGTTCCGGGATGCGAATGTCTGAAACAGGAAAGCCGATGATGCTGGTTCGTGCGATCGCCTGCCTGTCTGCGGCGCTGCTCCTGTCCGCAGCAGGCCCGAGCGCACCGGTCCGGCGCATCTGCTCCGGTGGCACCGGCATGCACGACGGCTTCTTCTACACGTTCTGGAAGGACGGCGGCGACGCCTGCATGACGCTGGCCAAGAAGGGGCGCTACATCGTCGACTATCGCCTCGGCGCCCGGCAGAACCTGGTCGTTGGAAAAGGGTGGCGCGTCGGCTCCGCGGATCGCACCGTCCAATATCGCGCGGCGCGGTTCGCAGCGGGGACGAACAGTTATCTGGCGCTCTACGGCTGGTCGACCGATCCGCTGGTCGAATATTATGTCGTGGATGGCTGGGGCAGTGCCTTCACGCCGCCGGGTGAGGGCGCGGCGGCATTGGGGACGGTCGAGAGTGACGGCGGCACCTACCGGATCTATCGCACGCAGCGGGTCCAGAAGCCCTCGATTCGCGGCACGCAGACCTTTCACCAGTTCTGGAGCGTCCGCACCGAACGCCGGCCCTTGGGGGCGGACAGCACCATCACCTTCGCCAACCATGTCGCGGCCTGGCGCAGACACGGGCTGGAGCTAGGCAAAATGGATTATCAGGTGCTCGCCACCGAAGGGTTCGGCAGTCACGGCGGGTCGGACGTCACGGTCTGGGCGGACTAGACGCTACCCTCGCGCCGCCTCCGCTGCGTTGCTCGCCAGCTTGTCCGCGCGCTCATTCTCGGGGTGGCCCGCGTGGCCCTTCACCCATTCCCACTCGACGCGATGGCGCTCCGAGGCGGTGAGGAGAGCCTGCCAGAGTTCGGCGTTCTTCACCGGCTTCTTATCGGCGGTCTTCCAGCCGTTGCGGCGCCAGCCGTGGATCCACTTGGTCAGCCCGTCCATGACGTAGCGGCTGTCGGTGGAGAGCTTCACCCGACACGGCTTGGTCAGCGCATTGAGCGCCTCGATCGCCGCGGTCAGCTCCATGCGATTGTTGGTGGTGAGCGTCTCGCCGCCGGACAGCTCCTTCTCGTGGCTGCCCATGCGCAGCAGCACGCCCCAGCCGCCGGGCCCCGGATTGCCCTTGCACGCACCGTCGGTGAACGCCTCGACCAGCGGCAGCTCGGTCATGCGAAGGCCTCAGGGTTGGCCTCGTACCAGTCGAGCCGGCGGAGATAGGCGAGCGGGTCCTTGCGCGTCACCAGCGCGTCCGCCGGCGTGTGGATCCAGTCCCACGCCCGGCTCAGCAGGAAGCGGATACAGGCGCCGCGGGCGAGGACTGGCAGCGCGGCGCGCTCCTCGGGCAGCAGCGGGTGGATGGCGGTGTAGCCATCGAGCAGCGCGCGGCCGATCGCGGCATCGGGATTCTCGCCGCGGCCGTCGAACAGCCAGGAAGTGTGCATCACCGCCACGTCATAGGCGCGCAGGTCCGTGCAGGCGAAGTAGAAGTCGATCAGGCCGGTGACGCCGTTGCCCAGCATCAGCACGTTGTCGGGGAACAGGTCCGCATGGATCGCGCTGGTGGGGAGGGTGGCGGGCCAGGTGGCCTCCACCGCATCGAGCGCCGCGACGACGCGATCGAACAGTCCGGGCGCGATCGTGTTTATGTCGGTCCCGCAGCGCTCCAGCAGCGGCCGCCATGTGGCGATCCCCATCGAGTTCACCCGCGTCTCGGCGAAGTTCGCGACGGCACGGTGCATGCGGCCCATCGCCTCGGCGGCAGCGCAGGCCTGCGCAGGCGTGGGATGCGACAGCGAAACCCCGGGTAGGAAGCGGATCAGGCAGGCGGGGCGGCCCTCCAGCTGCTGGATTTCGCGCCCCTCGCGATCCTTGATCGCGGGCGGCACCGGCAGGCCGCGCGCGGCGAGATGATCGAGCAGCGCCATGAAGAAGGGCAGGTCGTCCGCCGCGACGCGCTTCTCGTAAAGCGTGAGGATGAAGCGATCCTGCGTTGTTTCGACGAGGTAGTTCGAGTTCTCGACTCCCTCGGCGATCCCCTTCGCGGAGACGAGCGCGCCGACATCGTAGCGGGCGAGGAACGCGGACAGCGCCTCCGCGGAGACGTGGGTATAGACGGCCATGGCGAGCGGTTACGCCGCCGCGTCGAGGCCGCGGGGCAGCTTGAAGGCGATGGTCTCGCGCGTCGTCTCCACTTCGCGTTCGATCACCTCGAAGCGGGTGGCGAGCCGGTCCACCAGTTCGCGGACGAGCAGCTCGGGGGCGGAGGCGCCGGCGGTGATGCCGAGCGCGCCGACCCCATCCAGGAAGGCCCAGTCGAGATCGGTGGCGCGCTGGATCAGCGCGGCGCGCGTGCCTTCCCGCTCGGCCACCTCGACCAGCCGCAGCGAATTGGACGAGTTGGGCGCGCCGATCACCAGCACCGCATCCACCCCACTGGCGATCGCCTTCACCGCCGCCTGACGGTTGGAGGTGGCGTAGCAGATGTCCTCGCCGCGTGGCGCCTCGATTGCGGGAAAGCGGCGCTGGAGCGTCGCCACCACCGCGGCGGTATCGTCCACCGAAAGCGTGGTCTGGGTGAGGAAGGCGAGGTTGCCGGGATCGGCGGGGACAAAGCCCTCCGCATGGGCGACATCCTCGATCAGCGTCATCGTGCCCTCGGGCACCTGACCGAAGGTGCCGATCACCTCGGGATGGCCTTCGTGCCCGATGAAGACGATGTGCCGGCCACTGGCGACCAGCCGCTCCGCCTGGCGATGCACCTTCGAGACGAGCGGGCAGGTGGCGTCCAGATAGGAGAGCCCGCGATCCTGCGCGGCCTTCGGCACCGACTTCGGCACGCCATGCGCGGAAAACACCACCGGCGCGTCGTCCGGCACCTCGTCCAGCTCCTCGACGAACACCGCGCCCTTGGCGCGCAAACTGTCGACGACGAACTTGTTGTGGACGATCTCGTGGCGGACATAGACCGGAGCGCCATGCTTCTCGATTGCCAGCTCGACGATGCGGATCGCGCGGTCGACGCCGGCGCAGAAACCGCGCGGGGCGGCGATGACGAGTTCGAGCACGGGCTTGGACATGATGGACGCGCTTACGCGATTGCCTGCCCGCGCGAAACCCGCGTATGAGCCGGGGCCATTACCCGAAAGGCCCCTCGTGATCCTGCGTAAAGCTGCCCCGCTCGCCATCCTCCTCGCGCTCGGCGCCTGCGCGCGCAACTCGGGCGAGATCGACGCGAGCGGCGGCATCACCGCGGTGCGCACCGCCTGCCCGACGGTGGGCGTGCCCGCGGGCACCGGCGACATCACCCTGTTCGATCCCGCCACCAGCCGCGACGCCAGCGCGGTGGACGTGTCGGCGACGCTCACCAACGTGCGCTCCACCTGCGACGACACTGGCGACAACGTCCTGACCAACGTGACGTTCGAGGTCCGCGCCCGCCGGGCGCACACCGACGGTCCGCGCGAGGTTGTGCTGCCGTATTTCGTCACGGTGGTGCGCGGCGGCAACCAGGTGATCTCCAAGCGGGTGAGCCGCGTGTCGCTCCGCTTCGAGCCGGGCCAGCCACTCGCCACCGCCACCGGCCAGGCGACTGCCAGCGTTTCCCGCGCGGCGGCGACGCTGCCCAAGGAGGTGCGTGAGCGCCTGACCCGCCGTCGCAAGGCCGGCGACGAGGACGCTGCGCTCGACCCGCTCTCTCGCCCCGAGGTGCGCGAGGCGGTGCTGCGCGCCAGCTTCGAGGCGCTGGTGGGCTTCCAGCTGACCACCGACCAGCTGAAGTATAACGCGCAACGCTGACCCCGATTGACTCTCCCCCCGCCGCCCGCCATCGCGCGTCTCAGTCGATGCCGGGAAACCGGCGTGGGCGCGCGGGAGAGTGTGGCGGGCCTTTGAGGCCGAAACGCCGCCGCCGAAGGAGCAACCACCCCGGAATCTCTCAGGCAAAAGGGACCGCGCAACCTCATCGACGCTCTGGAAAGCGCTTCGCCGTTCTCGGCGGAGCCACCGAAGGGGTAACCTTGCGTTTGGCAGGGGAAAGCTCTCAGGTTCCGTGACAGAGGGGGCGTGGACCGATCGGCATCCGGCCGGCGTTCTGCCCCTTTGCGGAGACCGTTGATGAGCGACACCGTCCATCCGACCGATGAGCAGGACGATCTGGAGGCGCCGCCCGTCCAGACGCTGCCGCTCGATGCCTGGCACCGCCGCCACGAGGCGCGGATGGTGGAGTTCGCCGGCTATTGGATGCCCGTCCAGTATGAAGGCATCATGGCCGAGCATCT